>NZ_CAIUXT010000035.1 GCF_903903185.1 uncultured Rhodoblastus sp. | reverse complement strand
GCTGCGCAAGGCCAAGGAGCGAACGGTCGATAAACTGTGGGACCGGATTGGCGTCGTTCTTGACGAGTTCACACCCCAAGAATGCGCAAATTATCTCGCTCACGACGGATATGCGTCAGGTTAGCCGGGGATTGCTCTAAGAGCGTCTTCCACATTTGTGAAGCGCTTGTCTATTTGGGCGTCGAAGGAGGCGTCCTTCGTCCCGGCGCGTTGAACCCCTGGGCGGGCACGGGAGACGGAAATAATGCAGATCCGATCCATCCAGACTGGGATAGTGTCGGTGACGAAGACTTAACCCGCCTCCGTCAGGTAGCGATCCAACTTCTCGGAGAGTTCGATCAAGGCCTCCTGTTATGGGTTCCGCTTCGTCGCAGCGAACATCTCGATCGAGCCAAAGACCGGCAGTATGGGTTGGGTCAGGTCTGCGCGACTCCGGAAGAGGTCGCTTCTTGGTTCAGTCGACCTGCATCCATTGCCCTTCTGCTCGCCCAGTGCGGACATCTGCATTCAATTGAGGCCGACCGCGTCGCCGATACGGAGGCAATGAAGGCGCGCACCAAACTTGCGTGCGTTGCTCGTCCTGCTCACCAACGCGGCCCATGGGTTGGTCGCTATGACGACGACAAACCCACGCCGGATCGGGTTTTCGAAGGAAGAATTGAGGGAGCAGAACGGGCTTGGTCAGTTCGTGGTATCGAAGCACTCGGCCACGATGGACTGCGGTCGCTCCGGTCGGGAGATGACTGGCCAAGCGATCCGCACTGGCAGGAGGGACGATCCATTTGGATTCGGCGCAAAGCGCTTGCCCACGCGGCCGTCACGGTCCTTTTCCCCGAAATCGGTTTGGCGAAACAATGCGGGGCTCGACTTCGCTGGGCTGTGTTTCTGCCTCTTGATGATGATCCAAATCCACGTTCGAGCGCGGTCGTAGAAGCCGTGGGATTTGCTTCGGATTTGGTGGCCTGGGAAATTGTCTTGCATGGATATTTCTGGCCCTCCCAAGACCGCAGGTCCATTCCTGGCGTCACGGACGAGGATCGGGGGGCGGGTGATAACGCTGTTCGGGCAAATTGGAACCGTGCGGTACGCGACGAGCTCGTCCTCCCCCTGCTTCCGAGCGCACTCGCAAACGCTGTCGCCAGCATTCCTGAGGACATTGCGCGGCCGCTGCTCGAAGCCGTTGTCTCATTCCCAACAGTCACAAAACACCTCTCCTCGGTAACGCGGCGGAGCAAGTTGCTGCCGGTGCTCACGGAGGGCGGTGTCCGCTGGATATCCCACGAAGTCGCGGGAACCGTCGTCGTTTCCATTCCTGACTGGACACGGGCCCCAAGCACGATTCGAGATCGATTCGTCGAAGCTTCGAGCAGCAACACCGAGGACATCCTTCCCAAGGACATCCTTTTTATCGACGACGGCGCCCCCAAAATAGGTGGGCAAGTTGCCGCGTGGCCGCTCACTTGGCTGACGCTGCTGCTGGACTGCATCCCAGCCGACGCATTGCGCACGCCTGAACAGTTGACTTGGATTGGTGGGCTCGTCCACCACGTAATCGCTCCTCACGCTGCAGGCCGCGACGAGCGCGAAGCTGTGGTCACACGTTGGCTTGCCAAGTGGATCGGGGAGGGCGCCCTCCCAACCAACTCGGACTCCACAACTCGCGGAGATCTGCGGGCTGCGTGGCGAGAAATCTTCAACGAATTGCCAGTTGCCTGGTTGGTGGACGCTCCCGTTGCCAGCCAACCGGCCGTCGCTGAGCTCGCTAGGCGAGGCCTACTTGGTGACGGCCTTCTGCCGATCCCGCTCGGTCGCCGCCCTGAAAGATTGCGAACTTCCCATCCCGAAGCAGAGCGGCTAGACCGCGCGCTTCTCGAGTTAGGCAATCTCCTCCTCGCGGGACGTGAAGGAACATCGCAAAGCACACAACGCGCTCGGCTTTTGCTCGCGGAGACCCTGCTCTCAGTGCGCGAAGATCGCCCCTTGGGCGAGGATCTCGGCACGTTGCCACTACTTCGTGCGCATAGGCTCCCCGATGAGCAGGACGAAGCGTGGTCCGTTCGCAAACTCCATCAATACACCGAAAACCGGCGCGTTTTTGCACGTACAGGCGTAGACGAGGGAATCGATTCCGCTGCTGTAGAGTCTCCCTTGGATCCGAAGCGCGCTGCTATTGACCTCGCGGAGGCTGTCAGTGACGACGTCTGGATTGTCGATGACTTGGTGGCCTCAATCGCTGGCGTCCCGGCGCCCTCGACAATCGAGCTAGCAGCGGCGGTTCTCCACGCGGATGCGATTGATTCGCCCACGGCACGGCGCGTTGGGTTGCTGCGCCGCCTCGGACCGGATGCCTCGAATTCAGTTATTCGCCGAGCGATACGTATGTTGCTGACGGGACGAAGATGCGATCCGGATGCCGAGCCGGAGCTCTATTACGTTCGCAGCCACGACTCCGATGTGGCCGCCAATCAACGTACGCTGGGCATATTACTCGACCTTTTGGGTTTGGCGTGGAGCGCGGTTGAGGCCGAACTAGCCTGATCTATTCACCGCGAGTTGCCTCCCTGGCCGATGGAGACGAGGTCTGCGCCGCTGGTCGCGCGTAATTGTTCGGCGCGTCGCGCCGTTTTTGGCCTTTTCGAACTTTGGTGACGCGCTGGAGGAGATTGGCGG
>NZ_CAIUXT010000034.1 GCF_903903185.1 uncultured Rhodoblastus sp. | reverse complement strand
GATCTAGGACGAGCAGATTTTCGTCGAATTCTCGACGCAAGTGCTCGCCGGCCTCGGCATCGACCGCGCCGCCCTGATCGCAGCCTTGCAGGCGCAGAACTCGGTGATCCCGTCCGGTTCGCTGCAAACCGGCGACGAAAAGCTGGTGATCCGCGTCACCGGGGCGTTCCGCACCGAGGACGATATTCTCGACGCCAATTTCCTGTCCAACGGCCGACTGATCCGGCTGCGCGACATTGCGCAGGTGCGCCGCTCGCTGGCCGATCCGCCGCAGCCGATGTTCCGCGTCAACGGCAAGCCCGCCATAGGTCTCGCCATCGCCATGCGCGATGGCGGCGACATCCTGGGGCTTGGCCGCAATGTCAAGGCGGCGATAAACGACGCCGTGGCCGACCTGCCCGTTGGCGTCGAGGCGCAACTGGTGTCCGACCAGCCGGTGATTGTGAAAAACGCCATCAGCGAATTCATGGAATCGCTTTGGCAGGCCATAGCGATCATCATGGCGGTCAGCATCATCAGCCTTGGCTTCCGTCCCGGCGCCGTCGTCGCGCTGTCGATTCCGCTGACAATGGCGATCATTTTCCCGATCATGGAAGCGCTCGGCATCGATCTTCAGCGCATTTCGCTCGGGGCGCTGATCATCGCGCTGGGGCTTCTCGTCGACGACGCCATGACCACGGTCGATGTCATGACCTCGCGTATGGCGGCGGGCGACAGCAAGGAGAAGGCAGCGACCTTCGCCTATGATTCGCTGGCTTTTCCGATGTTGACCGGATCGTTCGTCACGGCGGCAGGTTTCGTGCCGATCGGCTTCGCCAGGAGTTCGGCCGGCGAATATACGTTCTCGATTTTCGCGGTGGTCACCATCGCGCTGATCGTGTCCTGGTTCGTCGCCGTGCTGTTCGCACCGCTGCTCGGGGTCTGGCTGCTCAAAAAGCCCAATGTCGACCCCTCCGCGCCCCCCGCCAAACCGAGCCGCATCCTGAGCGCCTTTCGCTCCCTCCTCGTCGGCGCGATGCGCTGGCGCTGGGCGACCGTCGCCGTGACGCTCGCCTGTTTCGCCGCCTCGGTGCTGGCGCTGCCGCTGGTGCCGCGCCAGTTCTTTCCGGCCTCCGACCGGCCCGAACTCGTCGTCGACCTGACCCTGCCGCAAAACGCCTCGATTTTCGCCACCGACCGGGTGGCTGAAAAGCTCGACTCCCTGCTCGCAGCCAATCCGGATGTCGCCAGCTGGAGCACTTATGTCGGACGCGGAGCGATCCGCTTCTATCTCCCGCTGAATGTGCAGCTGAACAATGATTTCTTCGCCCAGTCGGTCGTCGTCGCCAAGGACGTCGCCGCGCGGGACCGGCTGCACGCCTTGCTGGAAACCAAACTGGCCGAGGACCTGCCCAGCGTCGTCTCGCGCATTTCGCCGCTGGAGCTGGGGCCGCCGGTCGGCTGGCCGGTGCAATATCGCGTCAGCGGACCCGATATCGAGCAGGTGCGCTCGATCGCCCTGCGGCTCGGACAGGCCATGGGCGCCGACCCGCAGCTCCGGCGGGTCAACTACGACTGGATGGAGCCGGCGCGCAAGCTGCGCGTAAAAATCGACCAGGATCAGGCGCGGCTGCTCGGGCTGAGTTCCGAAACTCTGGCCGCGCATCTCAATACCGTGATGACCGGCGCGCCGATCACCCAGGTTCGCGACAATATCTACCTCGTCGATGTCATCGCCCGCGCGCAGGACGAACAGCGCGTCTCGCTCTCGACGCTGCGCGCCTTGCAGCTTCCGCTGCCCAACGGCCGCACCGTGCCGCTGAGCCAGATCGCCACCTTCGACTTCGATCAGGAATATCCGCTGATCTGGCGGCGCGACCGCGTGCCGACCCTGACGGTGCGCGCCGACATCGCCGAGGGCGCGACGCCCGAGGGCGCGGTGGCGACGCTGGGGCCGCCAATCGAAAAACTCCGCGCCGGCCTGCCCAAGGGCTTTTCGATCGAAACCGGCGGCACCGTCGAGGAAAGCGCGCAGTCGCAAGCCTCGGTGTTCGCGATGATTCCGGCGATGCTGTTCCTGATGCTGCTGTTCCTGATGGCCCAATTGCACAGCTTCAGCCGGCTGGCTCTGGTGCTGTGCATCGTGCCGATGGGGCTGATCGGCATTGTCGGGGCGCTGCTGCTGGCCGGCAGGCCGCTCGGCTTCGTGGCCATCCTCGGCATATTGGCGCTGATGGGCATGATCGCGCGCAACGCGGTCATCCTGATCGAGCAGATCGAGACCGAGCGCCGGCAAGGGCGCGGGGTCTGGGACGCCGTCGTCGAGGGAACGGTGTCGCGCTTCCGCCCGATCATGCTGACCGCCATTTCCACCGTGCTCGGGTTCATTCCGATCGCGCCGACCGTGTTCTGGGGACCGATGGCCTTCGCCATCATGGGCGGCCTGTTCGTGGCGACGCTGTTGACGCTGATCGTGACGCCCGCGCTCTACATCATCTTCTTCTATAACAAGGAGAAGGACGAGAACGGGGCGCTCGCCTGAGCGAGCATCAGCCTCAAAAACGAGCGGCGAAAGGGAAGGCGATGAGCGGGATCGAATCGGACGAAACGCCATCGCGCGCCCGCGCGGCTGCCTTTCGGGCTGTGCTGTTTTTTGCCTTCTGGCTGGCGATTTCCGGCTGGAAGGCGACCGATCTGCCGGTCGGTCTGGCGGCGACCGCCGCCGCCACTTGGGCCAGTCTCGCGCTGATGCCGCCGACCGGCGCTCGGGTCCGCTTCGGAGCCCTCGCCGCCCTCGCGGCGCATTTTTTGCGCGGCTCGGTATTGGCGGGATTCGATGTCGCAAGGCGCGCCCTGAGCCGCGATCTCGACCTCAACCCCGGTTTCGTCACGGCGCCTTTGCGTTTGCCGCCGGGAAACGCCCGCAATGCCTTTTGCGCGCTGGCGAGTCTCGCGCCCGGCTCGCTGCCCGTCGGGATCGACGGCGACACGCTGCTCCTGCATTGCCTCGATGTCGCGCAGCCGGTCGCCAGCTATCTGGCCGCGCAGGAAACCCTGTTCATAAGGGCGCTCGGCGATGAATGACTTTTTGCTCTTCGCCGCCGGCTTCATCCTTTTGACCGTCGCCGCCGGGCTGTTTCGCGTGCTGCGCGGACCCGGCGACGCCGACCGGATGATGGCCGCGCAATTGCTCGGCACGGGAGGCATCGCCAGCCTGCTGCTGATCGCCTCGGCCACCACCGTCGCTGGCGTCGAGGATGTCGCGCTCGGCCTCGCCCTGCTCGCGGCTTTCGCCTCGGTGGCCTTCGTCAATGGCGTCGCAACGGATGACGAGCAACCTCAAGAGGCGGGCGGCAAATGAATTTCGCGCTCGACCTGTTCAGCATTGCCGCCATTGCCGCCGGCGCCTTTTTCTTTTTCGCCGGCTCGGTTGGATTGCTGCGCTTCCCCGATTCGCTGACGCGGCTTCACGCCCTGTCCAAGGCGGACAACCTCGGCCTTGGGCTGGTGGTGCTGGGGCTTCTGCCCCGCGTCGGAAGCCTGCTGGACGCGCTGAAGCTTTTGGCGATCTGGGCGCTGGTGCTGTTGTCCGGCGCGGCCAGCGCGCAATTGATCGGGCGCGCGCTGCGCCGCAGGGGAGGCGACGAATGAGCGTGCTGCAAATCCTCGACGTCGGCCTCGCGCTGCTGGTTCTGGCGGTCGCCGTGTGGACCATCGCCGCCCGCGAAATTTTCGGCGCGGTGGTCGCCTATGTCGCCTATGGCCTTTTGCTGGCAATCGTCTGGATCCGGCTGTTCGCGCCCGATGTCGCCTTGACCGAGGCCGCCATTGGCAGCGGCGTCACTGGCATCCTGCTCGTCACCTCGGGCGCGCGCCTGAAAAGCGCCGGCAAAGCCAGCGCCGCCGCGAAACCTGGCCTGTCGCTGCACCTGTCGGCGGCGGCGCTCAGCCTGCTCGCGGCGACGGCTCTGGCGGGCGTCATCCTGGCGCTGCCAGAGCCGTCGCCGACGCTCGCGCCGGAGGCCCGTCAGGAACTTGCCGCGACCGGGCTCGGCAATCCGGTCACCGCCGTGCTGATCGCCTGGCGCTCGTTCGACACCATGCTGGAGAAAATCGTGCTGCTGCTCGCGGTGGTCGGCGTCTGGTCGGTCGCGTCCGACCGCTTCTGGGGCGGGGCGCCGGCGCCGCTGGGCCGGGCCAATCCGCAAGGCGCGCTTTTGTTGCTCGAACAGACCCTGGTCCCGCTCGGCATTCTCGTCGGCGTGCATATTTTCTGGGTCGGCGCCAACGCGCCGGGCGGCGCCTTTCAGGCCGGCGCCATTCTCGCGGCCATGTGGATGATCGTGATGATCGCGCGGGCTTCCGAGCCGCCGCGGGTCAATTCGCTCTGGCTGCGGCTGGCTCTCATATCGGGACCGGCGGTGTTCATCGTCGCCGGCCTCGCGGGTATCGGCATGGCCGGAAATTTCTTCGCCTATCCGGACGGTTTCGCCAAGCCGATCATCCTGTTCATCGAGGCCTTCATGCTGCTCACCATCGCCGCGACCCTTCCGGTTCTGGTCGCCGGCCCGCCCCGCCGGAGTTTTGGGCCATGACGCCTTCGACCCTCGCCGGGCTGGTCGGCGCCGCGCTCGTCGGCCTCGGGCTCTATGGGCTGATCGTCAACCCGCAGCCGTTGCGCAAAATTCTCGCCTTCAACCTGATCGGCAGCGGCGTGTTTCTGGTGTTCGGCATTGTCGCGCGCAAGGGCGCGGCCGCCGGATTTCCCTTCGATCCGGTGCCGCAGGCGATGGTCATCACCGGCATTGTCGTCGCCTTCGCCGCCAGCGCGCTGGCCGTGGCGCTGATTTTGCGGCTGCATGAGGAAACCGGCCAGGTCCTGCTCGACGACGAGAACCCGGCGAGCCTCCCGTCAGAGCAAGGGGCCGGGAAATGATCGAGACCGCCGCGGCGCTTGAACCCACCTTTGGCGGGCCTCTGCTCGTGCTCGCCATCCTGCTGCCGGTTGTCGGCGTGCTGTTGTCCTTCGTGCTCGGCGGCCGGTTCGCCGAACGGGTGGCGCTGGCGCTGGCGCCCGTCGGCCTCGTGCTCGCGCTCGCCATCGCCTTTCTGGTCTGGCGCTCCGGCGCGCCTGTCGTCTATAACATCGCCGGCCTGGCGCCGCCGCTCGGCATCGCGCTGCGCGCCGACGGCCTGTCCGGCGTCATGCTGGTCACGGCGGCGCTCATCGTCGCCGCAGCCGGGTTTTACGCGCGCGCCACTTTCGCGACGCCGGAAGGCTCAACCGAGGCCCGCGCGCCTTTCGCCTTCTGGATCCTGCTTCAGGGGATCTGGGCGGCGCTGATTTTGCTGTTCATCGGCGCCGACCTGTTCAATCTCTATGTCGGACTGGAATTGCTGACCTTCGCCGCCGTTCCGCTGGTCTGCCTGTCCGGCAAGCCGGAGACCCTGGTCGCGGCCCTGCGCTATCTGATGTTCGCGCTGTTCGGCTCGGTGTTCTATCTGCTCGGCGCGGCGCTGCTCTATGGCGCCTATGGCACGCTCGACATCGTGCTGCTGTCCGGGCGCGTCGCGCCCTTGCCGGCGGTCTGGCTCGCGGCGGGCCTGATGACGGCGGGACTGCTGGCCAAGACCGCGCTGTTTCCGCTGCATCTATGGCTACCTCCGGCCCACGCCAATGCGCCGGCCGCCGCCAGCGCCGTGCTTTCGGGACTGGTGGTCAAGGGCTCCTTCGTGGTGGTCGTGCGGCTGTGGTTCTATGTGCTCCCTGCCCTGCCCGGCGATGCGGCGCAGGTGTTTCTGGGCGCGCTCGGCTCGGCGGCGATCCTGTTCGGCAGCGTGCTGGCCTTGCGCCAACCCCGGCTCAAACTGCTGATCGCCTATTCGACGCTGGCGCAAATCGGCTATCTTTTTCTGATCTTCCCGCTGGCTTCGGGTCAGCATCCGTGGACAATAGACGGCTGGAACGGCGGGCTGATGCAGACGCTCTCCCACGCCTTCGCCAAGGCGGCGATGTTCCTCTCCGCCGGCCTCATCGCCGAATCGCTCGGCCATGACCGGATCGCCGAATTCACCGGCGCCGGACGCGCCATGCCCGTGACCTTTCTGGCGCTCGGATTGGGCGGGTTATCGCTGATGGGCCTGCCGCCGAGCGGCGGTTTCGCCGCCAAATGGCTGCTGCTGCGCGCGTCGGTCGCCGCCGGGCATTGGGTATTCGCCTTGGTCCTGCTGGCGGGCGGGTTGCTCGCCGCCGGCTATGTGTTCCGGATTCTGTCCCCCGCGCTTGCCGACGGGTCGCTCGTTCTGAAATCGCCGCCGCAGCGCAGCCGGGAGCATGCGGCGCTGGCGCTGGCGGTCGTAGCCGTCGCGCTCGGCTTCGCGCCGCAGGAATTTTTCGATTTCCTCCAGATCGGCCGAATGGCCGTGGCGGCGCAGCCATGACCGGGTCCTTTACCTCGCCGCTCGCCGCCGCGCTCGGCCCCTTCCTGCTCGTCGCCGCCCTGGCGCTGCCGCTGGCGTTTGTGGCGGCCTGGTTCTTTGCCGGCCAGCGCCGCCGGGCGCGGGATCTGCAATGGCTGGCGCCGGTTCCCGCCCTTGGCGCGGCGCTGCTCGCGCTGGCCGGCGGGCCTTTTTCGTTCGAGGCGCCAGCCTTGCGCCTGAGCTTGTCGCTCGACCGGCCCGGCGCGCTGCTGTTGGCGGTCGCGGCGCTGTTGTGGATCGTCGTCGGCGCGGCGACCTTCACCTATTGGAAAAAATGGCCGGGCCAGCGTTTCGCCGTCTGCTGGCTCTTGACCCTGACCGGCAGTATCGGCGCATTCGTCGCCGCCGATCTGCTGAGCTTCTATCTTTTCTATGCGCTGGTCAGCATCCCCGCCTATGGGCTCATTGTCGATGACGACGCGCCCGAAACGAAACGGGCGGGCGGGGTCTACATGGCCTTCACCATTCTCGGCGAGGCGTTGTTGCTGCTGGCGCTGGCGCTGCTCGCGGCGGGCGAACCCCATGGCAGCCTGCGCATCGAGGATGTGGTCGCGGAACTGCCCACTTCACCCTGGCGCGACGGCGCTCTGGCGCTGATTATCGCCAGTTTCGGCATGAAGATCGGCCTCGCGCCGCTCAATGGCTGGATGCCGCTCGCTTACAGGGCGGCGCCCATTTCCGCCGCCGCCGTGCTGAGCGGGGCCGGCGTCAAGGCCGGCGTCATCGGCCTGATTCGCTTCCTGCCGCTCGGCTTCGCCTTGCCCGTTTGGGGCGCGGCGCTGGCCGTGCTCGGGTTTTTCGCCGCGTTTTATGGCGTGGCCATTGGCGTCACCCAGCAAAATCCCAAAACCGTGCTCGCCTATTCGAGCATCAGCCAGATGGGCGTGCTGGCGGCGGCGCTCGGCATGGCGCTCGCCGCCGGCGACGCGAGCGCGCCGGCGCTGGTCGCCTTCGCCGCCGCCAATCACGTGCTGGTCAAGGGCGCGCTGTTTCTAACGGTCGGCGCCTTCGCGGCCATGGACTGGCGCCGCGAAAAATGGGCCTTGCCGCTGGCGGCGGCGCTCGGCCTCAGCCTCGCCGGCCTGCCCTTCACCGGCGGCGCGCTGGCGAAACTCGCGCTCAAGGCGCCGATGGGCTACGGTATCGCCGCGATCCTGTCCTACGCCTCGGCGACGGCAACCGCGCTGTTGATGCTGCATTTCGTGACGCGTCTGGCCAAAACCGCCCATTGGGGCGAAACCGCGCGAATTCCCCACGCGATCCCTCGGTACTGGCCCTTTTTCGCGCTTGGCGCGATTTTCCTCCCTTGGCTGCTGTTTCCAGCCGTTGGCCACCTCTCGGAAGCTTTAAGCCTCGACACTCTTTGGGACGGGTTCTGGCCGGTGCTGATCGGCGCCGCGCTGGCGCTCGGGCTGGCGCGCTGGGGCGAAAAACTGCCGCCCATTCCCGCCGGCGACACGGTGGTCGTCGCCGAACGGGCGTTCAAGTCGAGTTTTGCGCTGAGCGGGTTTTTCGAAAAAGCCGACGCGCGGTTGCGCTTCTTCCCGGCGGGCGGCCTGTCGCTGGTGACCATTGCGCTGATCCTGGCCGCGCTCGCCGCCAAGGCAAGGTGAGCGGCGGGCACTGGCGCTTTCAAGCGAAGTGGACGCCGTTGGCTTCAAAAGAAAACGCCTTGAGAACTAATTTACCGGAGATCCGCTCCGATTCAATCGCCGGAACAGGGTTCTAAATACAAACCCACGGCGCCCAGGTTCTCTCACTTTTTTGCCCTGTTCTTTTCAGTCGCTGTCTTTTGCGGGTCCGTAAGAAAAACGTTCCATCGCGGCGAGCGCTACATACGACGCGACGAAGATCACATGGGCGATGACCAGCCATCTGATCTGGGTCTCGCTAACGCTGGTTTCGAGTTTCATCAGCGCTTTTAGAAGGGTAACGCCTGTAATCGCGATCATCGACGCGAATAATTTCTCCTTCAGATCCGAAGAAGTGATCTTGGACATCCATTGAGGCCACGCGGCGAAGGCCGCGCGGTCTATTTTTTGAACGAAATTTGAATAGCCTGAAAAGATGACGGTGATCATCAGGCTGGCGATAAGCGTCAGGTCGATCAGCGCAAGGACCGCAATGATGATCTCGGTTTCACTGGCCGAGAATATATCAACGGCAAAATGCCAGAGCCCGACAAAAAACGCGGCTACAAGAAGCATCAGAGCGAACACGAGGCCTATGATGAGAGGTATCATCACCAGTCGGCTCGCCACGACAATCCGTGTCACCATTTCGTACATGCCTGCGCCTGACGACTCTTCCCTGTCCAGCACCGCTGACCTAAAAAGTTCGATCGTCGCAAAAAACGGGTTTTTCGCCATTGCTGTCAAAAGCTTCCAAACAGCGTGCCTAGCCCAATCACCGCCGCGAGCGCGACGAGAGAACTGACCACGCCGACCATCACGATGTCGAAATAGCTTTCCTTGTGGCTGGATCCGCAGACCGCCAGCACCGTGACCACCGCGCCATTATGCGGCAGCATGTCGAGCGTTCCCGCGCCGATCACCGCGACGCGATGCAACAGGCCGGGATCGATGCCCTGTTCGGCGGCGATCTTCATATAGGCTCCGCCGAGCGCGTCTAGCGCGATGGTCAGGCCGCCGGAAGCCGAGCCGGTCAGCGCTGCGAGCACATTGGTCGCCACGGCGAGGGAAACCAACGGGCCGCCCTCGATGCCGAGCACCCAGTCGCGCACCAGAGCGAAAGCCGGCAAGGCCGCCACCACCGAGCCGAAGCCGACGAGGCTTGCGACGCTGAGCACCGGCAGTACGGAAGCGTTGGCGCCGGCGTCCATCGACGCGCGCAAAGACGGCAGGCGGCGAAAGTTGATCGCCACCAGCACGAGGATGGCCGCGGCGAGCGCCGTCACCACCGCCCAGACGCCGCCGACCGCCGACAGCGAGGTCTCGCCCCAGACTTCTTCGGCGAGAAAGGAGGCGTCGAGTTTTGGAAGCACGAACAGCGACATCACCAGATTGACGCCGATCACCACGGCGAGCGGCAGGAAGGCCAGAGCGACCGGCGGGCCGCCGGCGCTCTCCTTGCTATGCCCGATCTCGTTGGGGTCGAAGGCGCCGGCGGTGGTGGCGCGCTCGCGCACGATCGGGTCCGTCGAAGCCTCGTCGGCGGCTTTGGCGTCGTCGAGCGAGGCTGGGTCGTCGCCAAAGCCTTCGCCGCTGGCCCGCGCCTTGGCCTCGGCGCGGGCGAGCCACCATAGGCCAAAGGCCAGCATGATCGCGGAAGCGACGACGCCGAGGCCCGGCGCCGCGAAAGGCGTGGTGCCGAAGAACGGCATGGGGATGGCGTTCTGGATCGCCGGGGTTCCCGGCAGCGCCGACATGGTGAAGGTGGAGGCGCCGAGCATGATCGCCGCCGGCATCAGCCGGCGCGGAATCCCCGCCGAGCGAAACAGCGCATGGGCCATTGGCGCGATCACGAAAAAGGCGACGAACAGGCTGACGCCGCCATAGGTGACGAGCGCCCCGGCCAGAACCACCGCCAGCACCGCGCGTTTGGAGCCGAGTTTTTCGGTCATGAAGTTCGCGATGGTCGAAACCGAGCCGCTATCCTCCATCAGCTTGCCGAACAAAGCCCCGAGCAGAAAGATCGGAAAGAACTGCATGATGAACTGCGCGGCGCTGCGCATAAAAGTCTGGGTCCAATGGGCGAGGGTCGGTTCGCCGGCGAGCAGCGCCGCGAGAATCGCAGCGGCGGGCGCCAGCAGAAGAATGCTCCAGCCGCGATAGGCGAGCCAGATCAGCAGGCCGAGGGAAAAGAGAATGCCGAGCAGCCCCATGGATCAGACTCCTTCCAGCAGCTTGTCGATGTCCATCGTCGATTTGTTGCCGAGATCATGGGCGTGGGCTTCGAGAAAGGCTTGCGCGGATTTGCGGCCCTCGTCGCGCAGCATGGTCAAAAACGCCCATTCGGTGATCATCTTGGACGAGGCGCCGAGCGTGTTCATGACATCGTTGCCGACGCGATGGAGACGCAGCTTGGCCCATTCGGCGCCTTCGCTGTCGCCGGCGTCCACCACCTTGCGCAGCATGGCGATCATGCGCAATTCCTTGAGTGTGACGGCGTTGAAGGAAATCTCGTTCAGGCGGTTCATGATTTCCGAGGAGGTGCGCGGCACTTCCACGCTCTCGATCGGGTTGATGGGTATCAGGATCATGTCGTCCGACTTGCAGTAGCGCACCAGCGGCGTCAGCGTCGGATTGCCGGAATAGCCGCCGTCCCAATAGTGGTCGCCGTCGATTTCGACGGCCTGAAACATGCTCGGCAGGCAGGCCGAGGCGAGCAGGACTTCCGGCGTGATGGCGTCGTTGCGAAACACCCGGCCCCGGCCGGTATGGACATTGGTGGCGGTGATGAAAACCTGGATCGGCGACTGCGGGATCAGGTCGAAATCGATGAACTGGGCGAGAATGTCGCGCAGCGGATTCTTGCCGGGCAGGCTCAGGGTATAGGGCGAGATGACCCGCGACATCAAGTCGGCCATGATATAGCCGGGCGAATTATCCATCGTCCAGCGGCCGAGCAGGATGTCGAGCGGCCCGCGCTGCAACGGGCTGAACCGCGCCGCGTCCGAGACGCCGCGCCAGAAATTTTCCAGTGCTTCGCGGGCGCCCTGGGCGCCGCCCTTGGCGAAGCCGGCGGCGAGCACGGCGGCATTCATAGCGCCGGCGGAAGTGCCCGAAACCCCGTCGATCTCGAACCACGGCTCTTCAAGAAAACGATCAAGCACGCCCCAGGTAAAGGCCCCGTGCGAACCGCCTCCCTGCAAGGCCAGATCGATCAGGATCGGATCGCGGGAAAAAGTTTTTGGAGCCTGTTCCATCTATATTTCACCTCGTGGAAATAAATCTCGGGATTTATTTGCGGCGCACTATAGGGAGGTTTTTCCAAAGCGCCACATTTATTTTGCTGCATTGCAAAAATAGCCCGGATCGAGATCAAGGGCCTGCGACGCGTGACCCGACAGCAGGATGGCGATCCGCCGGCTTCCGGGATATTCCGCTCAGATCGTCCGCCCGGCTATGGCGATCGTGCGCCGCTCGGGGTTCCCGGCAGATGCGATAGAACGCTCCAGAAAAACGCAGAGATAACGACGAAAAAGGGCGAAGTAGCCAGGGTCTTGGCGCAGAAACCGCTCCCGACAGCCCCCGATCAGAAACTGCAAGATCGTCGGCGTCATCAACACTCGGACGGCCAACTCCTAAGACCCCATTTTCGCAAGAACATAGCTCCAGAATGATGGTGATCAGCGGACCAAGGAATGGGATGTAATTGACCGCAAAGGATACGACCCGCGTGCGGCGGCTAGTTTGAGGCCGACAGTGAGGAAAAACGCCCAGGCGATCAATTCCGTCACCGTGCCCGCAATAGTGCGGACCGGTATTTAGCGGCGGAGTTTTTTTAACGCAGGCGACGATTCCGCTCGTCTTCGATCCAGCGAAGATTTTTCGCGAAGACCCCGGCTTCGCGTGATGTTTTTTGTCACTTCGCTGCGCACGCGGCCGAAGGCGGCGCCTTTTTTCGCCTTGAAATAATTCGTCCAGTCAACTGATCGATAGCAGGCGTTTTAAGTTCATTTGGCGCATAATTCGCCAAGGCTTCGCTGGGAATGTTAATGCGAAGACCTAGCGCGGTCACCGGGATGACCGCGACAAGCAGCGCCGTTCGCGTCGCCAGCCTCGGAAATTAAATTCGATTGATCCCGATCCCCCATCTGACGATACCTGCTTTCCCCGGTTGTCGCCATTTCACATTTGAGCGAAAGGATGCGCGCCGATCTCTGGCTTGCCACTTTCAAGCTTGTGTTCTAACTCTCCTTTCACGGATTCAGGAGAATGTGGAATGTCATACAGTTTCAGACGACGTCTTGTTGGCTTAGTGCTGGGTCTCGGCATGATCGCCAGCGTGGCCGAAGCCGCCCCGATCTCGCCGTCTTCCTTGCGATCCGAAGCGATTCAGGTTCCGATCGAAAAATCGCAGGTCGTCGTCCACCGTCGCGGGCGACCTGCGGTTGTCCATCACCGCAGGCGACATGTCGTTCATCACCACAGGCGGCCTGTGGTCGTCCATCACCACAGGCGACATGTCGTTCATCGCCACCATCACCGTCACCAAGTTTGCTGGTGGAACCACGGACGCCGCATCTGCCGCTGGCGCTAACGAAAAGCCTTCCATCATGGCTACCTCTGCGAGAATTCAGCCGGCGGCACGGACGGCTGAATTTTTTAATTTTGCGTCGCCATTCCAAGCATCAAAAGTGTCAGCCTCTGGCAACTCCCAGAAAATTACAGGTTGGGCCACAATCGACCACAGCTTGAATAAGATCGTTGTAACTCGGGATAATATGATGTTTCAGCAAACCAAATTGAAATAAAGTGTCGGGATTTTATTGGGCGTCGTCCAGGCTCAGACCGGCCCAAACGTCGCTGCCGGCGTCGCAGGCCTACGCCTGACCATTGTCAGACATTCGCATTAAACGAACTCGCGGGCCTGCCGAGTAATTACATCCATCGACCCTGGATGGCGCCAACCGTCCTCGTCGCCGGGGCCAGCGTCAAATCGCGGGAAACCTATCCCGCGCCGCTGATTGACCATGATTTCAACCGTTGCCGCGCGCTGTCGGCTTTCGCGCATATTTCCGGCGGCGCGTCTTCCTGAACGTGCTTTCCGGCTGAGTTCAATTCCGGGCGGCGCGACGGACTCCGACGTC
>NZ_CAIUXT010000033.1 GCF_903903185.1 uncultured Rhodoblastus sp. | reverse complement strand
GTGAATACATTTGGCAAATCCTGCTCGCGCCGGATCGTGGCGCCGTTGACGAGCGCGCCGGCATGGATGAGCACCTCGTCGACCAGCAAGGCGTGGCCGGGAGAGACAAGCAGATCGCGGACCGGCTGATTCTCCGCCAACGCGCCCGCCTTGATCCGAATGGGTAGCGAATGCAGCGGGTCGGCGAAGAGGGTCGCCACGGTCTGGCGTCCGATCCAGCGCACCGGCATCGCCTTGCCGTCGGACGTGAGGACGAGATCGCCAATTTGCAGCGTCTCGACGGCAACATCGCCCTCCGGTGTGCGGATAAGGGTGCCTGGATAGAAGCAAAGATTATAGTCTGTCCCCGAATGGAGAGTGGCGTCATAACCTCGATCCGAAGCCCTTACCGAAGTAAAAAAGTAGTTTATACTGCCGATGCTGGCGTAAAAGCCACTCAGGCCACCCGCTGTGGCTGTGCCCTTAAACGTATATGTCCCAGGGCGTGTCACAGTGACAGTGAAAGTTTCATCAGGGACCAGATGGTAATCTGGCGCTGTTACTGTACTGGCTGCTGGCCCGGATCCTGAACCACTGAACGTATTGGAGTCGTCCATCCGATAAATGTAATATGGGCTGAAGTCGGATGCCATTCGAACCTCCCAAGGATCACACAAACGTCAATAGCAGGCGAAGCTTTGACGTTACCTATCCGAGTTTGAGAAATGCAGGCTAGACAATTCCTCATTATAGGGACATGCGAGGGCAGGAAGAAGCACAGCACCGCCAGATCCCGGGACCCCATTATTCCAGAGCGGATCTTCCCAATAACCGTTGTGGGCTCCGCCGGTCGAAGTCGCCGCCATGACCGCCTCCCGATCACTCTCAGAGCTGGAGTTTCAGGCTAAAAATGTAATAACAAAAAAATTGGCTATTTTTAAATATACACCTGTAAGCCTCGAAAGGCAAGTAAATTCATGTCGATAATCGAGAGAAAAACCAGCCTTCGCCGGAGGCCATGGCCCCGTCGTCACTCCCCGCCGTGCGTCTTGCGGATACGCCGAACCGTCCACCAGACGAACAGGGCGACGAAGGGGATGGAGATGGCGGTGCCAAGGACGGGATCGACGTGCAGTCCCGCCTTTTCCGCGCCTTCGAACAGATGATTGAGCACGCTCGAAATATAATAGGTGATCGCGGCGACCGAGAGACCCTCCACCGTCTGTTGCAGGCGCAGTTGCAATTGCATCCGGTCGCCCATCTGCCGCAGCAGGGCGCCGTTCTGCGCCTCAACTTCGGTATCGACGCGGGTGCGCAGCAATTGCGCGGCGCGCGTCAGTTTGCGCGACAGGTCGCCTTGCCGCGCTTCGGTATTGACGCAGGTGGCGATGGCCGGTTGCAGACGCCGCGTCAGAAAGCCGCTCCAGCTTGGATAGTCCGCCAGCGGCGTTTCGTTGATGGCGATGAGCCGCGATTGAACCAGATCATTATAGGCGCGCGTGGCGCCGAAACGATAGAGGCTGGCGGCGGCGCCGACTTCCAGCTCGGCGGCGAGGCCGGTCAATTCGTCGAGCAGCTTGCGATTATTGTCCACGCCCTGCGCCTTGGTCATGGAATCGAGAATATGCGGCAATTCCTCCTCGATGCGGCGGATCGAGGGCGCGAGCCTTTGGGCTTCGGGCAATCCCATCAGCGCCAAAGTGCGGTAGGTTTCGATCTCCAGCGCCCGTTGCGCCAGCCGCCCGGCCGCCATCGGCGGCATCGAACGGTTGGAGATGAAAATGCGCACGAAGCCGAAGGTGTCGGGCGCGAAATCCGTGGCGATCAGGGCGCGCCCGCCATTGGCTTCGGTGACCGCCGCCTGGAGCGGTGCGAAAATCCTGGCCAAATCGCCCGCCTCGGCGTCGCCGGCGATCATGTGCAGATCGACGGCGACCAGCAAAGGCCCCGGCTGCGGCAGCATCCGCAGGGTCTGCATCAGGGCCGCCGGCGAGGGAGCGAACGGCGTCATGGCCTCGGCGGCGCCGAACTCCCAGCTATGAGTGGTGAATTCGCCGTGCCGCTCCCAGACAAACACCGCCTCGGAAAATTCCAGCCGGAATTGCCGCGTTTGCGGATCGGGACCGGTCAGGCCGCGCTCAACACAGGCCTTGGCCAGGGCAAGCCGGTCGGCCTCCACCTGCGCGGCGTCGGTCATGAAACCGAAATGCAGGATGCGCGCCGGGCTTTCCAGCGGTCGCGTCGGCCGGGTGTGCAACTCGCCCAATATGCGGGCGCGCAGGGGATGCTGCTCGAAGGAGGAAGCCCCGGTTAATTGGCCTGCATCGGTCATGGTTTCCCCTGCGCCCTGGTTTGCCGTCGCGGCCTGTTTCGCCCAAGTTCAAATCCCGCGTTCATCTGCGCGCCTTGAAAAAACCGCGCAACATCTCGCCCGCCTCGCCGGCGCGGATGCCGCCATAGATTTCCGGACGGTGATGGCAGGTTTTCTGCGAAAAAAAAAGCGGGCCGTTTTCCACCGCCCCGCCTTTTTGATCCTCGGCGGCGAAATAGAGCCGGCGCAGCCGGGCGAAGGAAATCGCCCCGGCGCACATGGCGCAGGGCTCGAGCGTCACATAAAGGTCGCAGCCGGTCAGTCGCTCGTCGCCCATAAACCGGGCGGCGGCGCGGATCGCCAGGATTTCGGCGTGGGCGGTCGGGTCGTGGTCTTCCATCGTGCGATTGCCGGCGGCGGCGATGATTTTTCCGTCCCGGACGATGCAGGCGCCGATCGGCGCCTCGCCGCGCGCGGC
The DNA here is from genome assembly GCF_903903185.1 of uncultured Rhodoblastus sp. Taxonomy (GTDB): domain Bacteria; phylum Pseudomonadota; class Alphaproteobacteria; order Rhizobiales; family Beijerinckiaceae; genus Rhodoblastus. The sequence continues at coordinate 10,619 of NZ_CAIUXT010000033.1, read as the reverse complement.
GGCGGCGCGGGCCTCGGCGAAGGCCCGGTCCCAAGGATCGAGGATTGAGTCGAGAATTGAATCGAGAGTGTTTTCGGGCGGCGCCAAATCAAAACCTTTCGCAAAAAGTTTTCTAAAAAACCCCGCCTCTGCTATCAGACCGGGATGGACAACGGCAACAGCAAGCATCCCAAAGCCGCGCGCGGCCCGCAAGGCGGCAAAAAGCCGTCCCGCAAGGCCCCCGCGACGGCGCACTCTGAAAAGCCGCATGAGGGCGCAAAAGCGCCCATGGAAAAGCTTCATGAGGGCGAGCGCATCGCCAAGGTCATGGCGCGCGTCGGCCTGTGCTCGCGCCGCGACGCCGAACTCTGGATCGAACATGGCCGCGTCGCGGTCAATGGCGAGACTCTCGCCAGCGCCGCCCGCAATGTCACCGAGGCCGACCGCGTCACCGTCGACGGCAAGCCGCTGGCGACGCGCGAGCGCACAAGGCTGTTCCTGTTCCACAAGCCGCGCGGGCTCGTCACCACCGACCGCGACCCGGAAGGCCGGGCGACGGTTTTCGATTATATCGCGGAAAAATTCCCCGCCTTGCCGCGCCTGATGTCGATTGGCCGGCTCGACATCAACACCGAAGGCCTGCTGCTGCTGACCAATGACGGCGGCCTCGCCCGTGTGCTCGAACTGCCCTCGACCGGCTGGCTGCGGCGCTATCGCGCCCGCGCCAATGGCGTCACCGATCAGGCGAAACTCGACACGCTGTCGAGGGGCGTCACCCTTGACGGCGTCGATTACGCCGGGGTCGAGGCCCGGTTGGACCGCGTCCAAGGCGCCAATGTCTGGATTTCGCTCGGCCTGCGCGAGGGCAAGAATCGCGAAGTCAAACGTTTGCTCGAACATCTTGGCCTCGGCGTGAACCGGCTGATCCGCCTGTCCTATGGGCCGTTCCAGCTTGGCGAAATGGCCGACGGCATGGTCGAGGAAGTGAAAACCCGCGTCCTCGGCGACCAATTGGGCGAGGCCCTCGCCCGCGAGGCCAATGTCGATTTCGACGGTCCGGTGATCGACCGCACCCCGGCGCCCGAACCCGAGCGGCGTTTTTCGCGCGAAGGCGGACCACGCGCCAGGCGCCCGGCGGAAAGCGGCGAAAAATCCGCGAAGCCGGAGCGAAAATCCTTCGCCTCGCAGGAAAAGGCCGAGCCGCGCAAACATGTCTCGGCCCTGCGCGGCGACCGCGCCAAGGCCGAGAAGGGGCCGCGCCGCCGCACCGAACGCGACGCCACGCAGGACCGCAAGGGCCGCAAGGTCGTGGTCGAGCGGGTCAGCAATGTCCAGCGCGCGGAACCAACGGGGGACACCCGCAACGCCCGCCGTTTCCGCGAAGAACGCGGCTTCAACGGTGAACAAAAGATCAAGGAAGCGGGGCCGAAGACCTCCGGCGCCGGACGCCAGCGAGAAGGTCGCGCGGAAAAGCCGGCCGGCGAGACCGGCGCGGCGAAAACCTTCCGGCGCGACGCTTTTCCGCGCGACGGCAGGGCCGGCGGAAATGGCGAGCGCCCGCGCGGTCCGGGCCGGTCTGTCGGTGACAAGCCGGCTGGCGGCAAGGATTTTCGTCCGCGCGGCGAAGGCCGCTCGTTCGGCGACAAGCCAGCCGGCGGCAGGCCTTCCGCCGGGGGCAAGCCTTCCGCAGGCGGCAGGAGCTTTGGCGACCGCCCGTCCGGCGGCAAGACTTCCGGCGGCAAACCGTTTGGCGCGAAACCCTCGGGGGGAAAATCCTTGGGCGGAAAATCCTCCGGCCCGAGAAAGCCGCGCGGAAAATAAAACATGCGGATTGTCGGCGGGCGCCTGAAAGGCCGCGCTTTGAGCGGTCCCAAATCGGACGCCATTCGTCCGACCTCCGACCGGCTGCGCGAGAGCCTGTTCAACATCCTCGCCCATTCCTACGGCGATCCTGTTCTCGATGCGCGCGTGATCGACCTGTTCGCCGGAACCGGGGCTTTGGGGCTGGAGGCCATTTCGCGCGGCGCGGCATTTGCCCTGCTGGTCGATGACGGAGCGCCGGCCCGCGCCCTGATCCGCGAGAATGTCGAGGCGCTCGGCCTCGGCGGCGTGACGCGAATCTTGCGCCGCGACGCGCGAAAGCTCGGCGCGGCGCCGTTTGTGCCGCCTTACACATTGGCCTTCCTCGATCCGCCCTATAACCGCGGACTGGCGGAGCCCGCCCTGACGTCGCTGGCGCGCGGCGGCTGGCTGGCGCCCGGCGCGCTGGCGATCGTCGAGGAGGCAGCGGCGGCCTGTTTCGAGCCGGCGCCCGGTTTCGAGACGCTTGAGCGCCGCGACTATGGAGAGACCGAGGTGGTTTTTTTGCGTTACCGGCCCGACGGGAAGGCTTGACCGGCTTGCAAGGCTGGCCTATGAATGCGGCCTCTCTTTCGGGAAGAAGCCGAAGTGACGAAAATCATTCTTGTAGTTGGAGCGCCAGACGCAGGCCGGGACTGACCCGGAAACCTGCCATTGGCGCTTGACCGGGTCCCGAAAGGGGCCTTTTTTATTGGCCGCGCACAGATCGAATAAAGCACGAAAGAGCCTTGGAGCTGACAATGTCGAAAATGATGACCGGCGCCGAAATGGTGGTGCAAGCCCTGCAGGATCAGGGGGTGACGACGCTGTTCGGCTATCCCGGCGGCGCGGTTCTGCCGATCTACGATGCGCTTTTCCATCAGAAAAAGGTCCACCACATTCTGGTGCGCCACGAACAGGGCGCGGCCCATGCGGCGGAGGGCTATGCCCGCTCGTCCGGCAAGGTCGGCTGTCTGCTCGTCACCTCCGGCCCCGGCGCCACCAACGCCATCACCGGCCTCACCGACGCCTTGATGGATTCCATTCCGCTGGTCTGCATCACCGGCCAGGTTCCCACCCATCTGATCGGCTCCGATGCGTTTCAGGAAGCCGACACGGTGGGCCTCACCCGCCATTGCACCAAGCATAATTACCTCGTCCGCAAGATCGAGGATCTGTCGCGCATCCTGCACGAGGCGTTTTACATCGCCCGTTCGGGTCGACCCGGTCCGGTGGTGGTCGATATCCCGAAGGACGTGCAATTCGCCACCGGCCTCTACACGCCGCCGAAAAACGTTCACCACAAGACCTATCAGCCGCAGCTCAAGGGCGAAATCGCCAAGATCAAACAGGCCGTGGCGATGATGGCCAAGGCCAAAAAGCCGATTTTTTATACCGGCGGCGGCGTCATCAACGCCGGACCCGCGGCCTCGACCCTGCTGCGCGAACTCGTCGCCCTGACCGGCTTTCCGATCACCTCCACCTTGATGGGGCTCGGCGCCTACCCGGGCAGCGGCAAGAACTGGCTCGGCATGCTCGGCATGCACGGCTCCTACGAGGCCAATAACGCCATGCACGATTGCGACCTGATGGTCTGCATCGGCGCGCGTTTCGACGACCGCATCACCGGAAGGCTCGACGCCTTCGCGCCGCATTCGCAAAAAATCCATATCGACATCGATGCCTCCTCGATCAACAAGAACGTCGCCGTCGATCTGCCGATCGTTGGCGATTGCGCCCATGTGCTCGAGGATATGGTGCGGCTGTGGCGCGCCGAGGCGCATCCGGTGGACAAGAAGGCGCTTCAGGCCTGGTGGGCGCAGATCGACCAGTGGCGCGCTCGCAAGAGCTTCGGCTACAAGAAATCCGATACGACGATCAAGCCGCAATATGCGGTGGAGCGCCTCTACGAACTGACCAAAAAGCGCAACACCTACATCACCACCGAAGTCGGCCAGCACCAGATGTGGGCGGCGCAGCACTATCGGTTCGAGGAGCCAAACCGCTGGATGACCTCCGGCGGGCTCGGCACCATGGGCTATGGCCTGCCCGCCGCCATCGGCACGCAACTCGCCCATCCCGACGCGCTGGTCATCGACATCGCCGGCGAGGCGTCGATCCTGATGTGCATTCAGGAACTTTCGACCGCCGTGCAATTCCATTGCCCGGTCAAAATCTTCATCCTCAATAATGAATATATGGGGATGGTGCGGCAATGGCAGGAATTGCTGCATGGCGGTCGCTATTCCAGCTCCTATTCGGAAGCCTTGCCCGATTTCGTCAAGCTGGCCGAGGCCTATGGCATGAAGGGCATTCGCTGCTCCGATCCCTCGCAACTCGACGAGGCGATTCTGGAAATGATCGACAGCCCGCAGGCGGTGATTTTCGACTGCGTGGTGGACAAGGCGGAAAACTGCCTGCCGATGATCCCGTCGGGCAAGGCGCATAATGAAATGATCCTGCCCGACGCCGACGAGGACATCGGCAGCGTCATCGACGACAAGGGCAAGATGCTGGTGTGATTTTTTCTGCTCGCCGTCATTGCGAGGAGCGAAGCGGCGCGGCAATCCAGTGGCCGCAGACTGCCTCGGCTGGATTGCTTCGCCATAGCCCGTCGAAAGACGGGCGTCCTTCGACGCCCTAGGGCTCGCAATGACGGGACCCAGGTCGCTTTTAATTTCAGGAAATGGAACACCTTCCATGAACGCCCAGACCCCTCCCGCCAAGCTTTCCCCCTATTCCTCGTCGAACGGCCAGGTATCGCGCATCGAGACGCATACTTTGTCGGTTCTGGTCGATAACGAGCCGGGCGTTCTTGCCCGCGTCGTCGGCCTGTTTTCAGGTCGCGGCTATAATATCGAGAGCCTGACCGTCGCCGAAGTCGCCCATGCTCAGCAATTGTCTCGCATCACCATCGTCACCACCGGGACGCCGGAAACCATCGAGCAGATTTCGCATCAGCTGGAGCGCATCGTGCCGGTCCACAGGGTGACCGACCTGACGCTGCTCGGCGCCACGGTCGAGCGCGAACTGGCGATGATCAAGGTTCGGGGCAAGGCCGAAAGCCGCACCGAAGCCCTGCGCCTCGCCGAGGCCTTCCGCGCTCGCGTCATCGACGCCACAACCGAAAGTTTCATTTTCGAGCTGACCGGCGCGCCCAAGAAGATCGACGATTTCGTCGAACTGATGCGCCCGATCGGTCTGGTGGAGGTTTCGCGCACGGGCGTCGCGGCGATCACGCGCGGGCCGGTGGGGATGTGATTGGAAACGCCTGTATCCGGCTGGGACGCCAACGTCTCGCCGCCTAAGCCGAGCGCGCACCATGACTTCCGTCCGGACATCAACGGCCTGCGCGCGCTGGCCGTCTTGTCGGTGCTCGCCTTTCACGCCGATCTCCCCGCGCCAGGCGGCTTCGCCGGCGTCGACATATTCTTCGTCATTTCCGGCTTCCTGATTTCGCGGATCATCGTCAGCGAACGCGAGGCCAACGATTTTTCATTGCTCGATTTCTATGGCAAGCGCGTCAAACGCATTCTCCCCGCCCTGCTGCTGACGCTGACAGCCAGCTGGATCGCTGGCTGGATCCTGTTAAACCCGATGGAATATCGCCGCCTTGGCGGCCATATCGAGGCCAGCTCCTATTTCTCGCTTAATCTCTGGCTGTACCGGCAGTCCGGCGCGGCGGCGGCCTATTTCGACTGGACGTCCCGCCTCTTGCCGCTCCTGCATCTATGGTCGCTCAGCATCGAGGAGCAATTTTATCTGTTCTGGCCCGCGCTGCTGCTTGTCCTTTTCAAGGTCCAGAGGCTGCTCGCCCCGGCCATCGCCCTTGTTTTCCTGGCCTCGCTGGTTTTTTGCATCGTCATGACCGACGTCAACTCCGCGGCCGCCTTTTATTTCTTGAGCACGCGCGCCTGGGAGTTGGCGCTCGGGGCTTTGCTCGCGCTACGCGAGGTTTTCTCGAAGCCGGCCCCGCCCTCGCCGCGCATGGCGAATCTTCGAGCCGGACTGGGTATTTTCCTGATGCTGTTGAGCATCTTCTGGCTGCTCAGCGAGTCCTCGCCGTGGCCGGGCTATCGGGCGCTCGCGCCAACTCTTGGCTGCGCGCTGGTGATTTCGGCGCCGGGGGCGAGGATCGGCCATATCCTGCTCGGCAACCGCGTCGCACAATTTTTCGGCGCGATCTCCTATCCGCTCTATCTCTGGCATTGGCCGCTACTGTCCTTCGCGCGCATCCGGTTCGGTCAGCAATTGCCGGTCGCCTTGACGGCGGCGCTGTTTGGATGCGCCATTCTTCTCGCTTACCTGACCTGGCGCTTTGCCGAACGTCCGACCGCGGAAGCCTATCGCGGAAAGCCCCTGGCGGTCGCGGCGGCGCTTCTGGCCGGGATGGCCGTTGCGGGCGTCGCTGGAATGGTCACGCGTCAGGCAGATGGTTTCCCGCAGCGTTATCCGATGGCCGTGCGCGATGTATTTGGCTTCTACGTCCGGGACATGGCGCGGATGTCGAGCGACATGGAGTGCGTGGACACCGATATCCACCGCAGGGATAGCCTGGAAAACGCGCGGGCGAGGGCAAGATCCTTTTTTGCGGAAAGGAACTGTGCGAAGCCCGGTCAAATGGAAAAGCCGACGATCTTCGTCATCGGAGATTCCCATGCGATGCATTTGATCCCCGGTTTGAAGGAGGTTTATCGCGACCGCGCCAATATTCTCCTGTTTTCCGCCATAAGTTGCCGGCCGCTGATGGCGCGCGTGGAGCGGAGCCAGTCCGGTTCGGGTTCGACACGCTGTCAGGCGTTCAACGAGGAAGTCGCCCGCAACATCGTTGCGCTCCAGCCCGCCGCCATCGTCGTCGGAGGCTATTTTGACCAATGGTATGACGACGATCATACTTTCACGAACTTCCTGCAGGATTTCGACGCCAATATGGCGGCGCTCCGCGCGGCCGGCGTTCGGTCGCCGATCCTCATCATGGGCCAGGTGTCTACCTGGTCGCCCCCCGTCATGGATCTGGTGAACGCCGAATTGCTGGCCGGCCGCCGTCCGAGCGAATTTTCGCGCGACAGTTTGCAAGGCGCGAGCCTCGCCACGGACCAGATCCTCGCCGCCCATGCCTGGGGCGAGAACGTCCGCTATATTTCCCAGATCGGCAAATTATGCGGCGAACAGGGGTGCCGGCGCTTTGTCGGGCCGCAGGTTCCAGACGACATGATCGCCCTCGATTACGGCCATTACACCGCTGCCGGATCGCTGTTTGCGGCGAAAAACATTCTGGCGCCAATTCTCGACCCGATCATCGACGGGGCGGACCCCCGGAAACCGAATTGACCCGCAATGGTCGGCGCCATCGTCCCCAACGGGACGCCCGAACCCATCGGACGGGCTTTCGGCGGAAACCAAAGACGCCGCGACGGACATCGGCTCTGAACAACATGACTGACTCTGCGACAAACCCATTGGTAGAGAGTTGATCTAGCGGTCAAGCTCATCAGATTGGCGCCATGGGGCGTTGACGGGAATCGGCTCGAAGCGGACCATGGTGATCGGATCGCCGATCGTCACGTCATGAGCCGACAGCCGCCGCTCGCGGTTCCATGATCCACGTTATGGGAATCGTAGCAGCATCTCTCGTCTGTGTCCGCAGAACAGCGGAAAGGCGACCCTGAGTTCCTGGCGACGTGAAATACCCCTGCCGACTTGGATTTCTCATCCATCTTCCTATTTACAAATCGGCAAGTCGCATAATAATTTCTTATTTATTCCGTTTAGGTTTCCGAAATTTATTTTGTTAAAATCTCTTTTTTGGAATGCTGGACGCGACCGAACGATCTAGCTTGTGGTCGTCTCATTCGACAGGTGGCAACCATGCGCAACTCAAAAAGACGCCCGATCTCAGCCCCACTAACAAGTCATGCGGATGCACGTTGCAGGCAGCGCGGCATCAAGGCCGACGTCGTAGAATTTGTGCTCGCCAACTACGACCTCGATTACCACGCAGGCGCTGGAGCGACGGCGATGTCCGTATCGCGTCAACGCCGATCGGAATTGGAAACGGAAGGTCAGGCTCCAATTGGATTAATCGAACAAGCCTCGCGGACCGTCCTCATCGTTGGCTCCAATGGCTCGATCATTACGGCAATCAACCGTCCAACGTGGTTTGCCAGATTTCACAGGGGCGCGGACCGATTGAGTCCTCGCCGAGGAAACGGCCGTCGCGGACGCCGCTCCAACAGTCGCAATGGAGGTTACAAATGAGCGCGAAGGTTATTCCCATGCGGCCACTGCCCCATCATCGTCCGACCCTTACGCTGGAAGAAACCGTATACAAGCAGAAACGCGCCGAACAACGGAGATTGATAGCCATCGAGAAAATAATGGCAGATCGTCCAGTATTAAGAGTTCCCGAGCGGCTCGTCGTAGCCGAAAACCTTTGGAGGCTTCTTTCCAAGCTTGAAGATCGCGATCCGCCGATCAAGAAGAAGGATGTCCTCCATGCTTCCGGACAAGGCCATGAATACGAGTCGACCAAAAGACTGCCTCGCTTCGCTATTAATCCGGCGCTTTCTGACGAAGATAAGCGAAAACGGAGCGAGAGCCTTACAAAAAAAATTCTACCTTACGTGAACATCGTGCGGAATGCTGCCATAATGGCTGGAGAAGCCGAAGGCGAATTCGTCTTAGAACTGATTCAGAATACATCGTACGTCGTAACAGACTCAGAAATACAAATCGACTCAGATCTTGATTGTTGGGACGATCTTGTACTCGCAATCACCACCGCTGTTGAAGATATTTCACGCCGATACAACCTGAACGTTTTTTTTGATCGCGTTCGCAGCTTCCATGCCAACGCATCATTTGTATCGGAAACGGGAAAGGGGGATGCCTATAGGTCTATTTTCGATTCAAAGCTACCCTTGGTTTGCAGAGATGCAGACCTGCCGCCACGGCCGAGCTATTATCTCGGCGACGCCCGGGCTCACCCCAACGTCCCATGCTTAATCAAACTCCAACTTTTTGATAACGATCCGATTCATGATCGTGGGAATGAAGCAGCAATTCGCGATCAACTCGTCGCCGCAGGCCTTGAGCATGTAACACTCAACGGCTCGGCAGTGCCGGTCTTTGAAGTCTGGTTGGACCTTCTGCCTAGCGCGCCAAATCGGCGAATAAGGCCGGTCCTTCGGGTCAGATCGCGAACGTACATCTACGCGGACGAGAGCTTCGAATATTCCAGCGGCTTATATTCCTACGAAAAATGTATAAAAGGAGACGTACTAGGGTTTATCGATGGACCGGTCGAGCCCGGCCGGAATCGGGTGTACGACTACGAGATTGATGAGCCCGCATTTCTATGCGCCGCGTTTGACGGCAATACGTCAACCTTGCTTTCTCTTTACAAGTGTGCTGAATTCCCTTCCGAACTCGATAATTCTTATGAAATCAGTGAGCATCTCCGCATATCTGAGGATAACGTACTATTAGTATCGCTCAACGAGGAAGGGAAGGAATTTCTTCTGAAGTCGCTCATTAAACCACTGGATAGATACCCGAATGGCGAGTTTCCTTCGGCATATTACTGCCATGACTCGGAATGCGCTTCACAAAGCACAAAATCGGAGATTGGAGACAAAAGCGAACTGAGTGTATTTGGGAACAAAACCATGCTTGCTGCTCTTGAGCGATCGCTTCTCGACGCGCCTGACGACTGTCGTCTTGACAGAGTTCTGGAAAAATCCACAGCGCGCCTCGTCCAAAAGTTGGATGAAACAATAGAGGCCGTTCGTCTACGACGGCAACAAAAATTAGGCGAGTTGATGCATGAACATGGCAGAAAAAATGAAGACACATCGTGATGTCGGTCTTTGGCTGTATTGGATAATATTTGCCAGGCAAGTCGATATATACATGTACCGGGCGTGACGCTTCCAGCGCTATGGCTATGTTTTTACGTATAGACGTCAGGAAAGATAAGAGCTACGGCGATGTTTTTAACAAGACAATCGTACGCCCGTGACGCTCTAATTTGTTGCACGTAATGTGCAGAAAACAACAGCAATTATTTGGCAATGTCTGCAACTTGGCTCCAAGCCGCCTTTGCCGCCTAGGTCGGCGGCCTTCCGCTATCCGCCGAAACCCGTCATCGTCGGAGAGCGTCAGGCGAGCAACTTCCACCACTGGCTCTGCCGCCGGGCGGGCGAGGCGCAGGAGGCGCTTTGCGCCCCTACCCCCGCTTCAAATCCGGATGGACGGTTTTTTCGATGATGTGCAGGTCGCGGCCGATGACGTGTTCGGTCGAGCCGACGATCAGCGGGTCCGGCGGGCGGACGATGTTCAGATCCTTGTTGGGATAGGGCAGCGACCATAGAAAATGCGACATGCAATTGACGCGCGCGCGCTTCTTGTCGTCGGACTTGACGATGGTCCAAGGCGCGTCCGCCGTGTCGGTATAGAAGAACATCGCCTCCTTGGCCTCGGTGTAATCGTCCCATTTGTCGAGCGAGGCCAAGTCGATCGGCGACAACTTCCATTGCTTGAGCGGATCGATCTTGCGCGCCTCGAAGCGGCGGCGCTGTTCCTCGCGCGACACCGAGAACCAGTATTTGAACAGGCGCACGCCCGAGCGCGTCAGCATCCGTTCGACATCCGGGCATTGGCGCATGAATTCGAGATAATCGGTCGGCGTGCAGAACCCCATCACCCGCTCGACGCCGGCGCGATTATACCAGGAGCGGTCGAACAGGCAGATTTCGCCGCCCGCCGGCAATTGCGAAATATAGCGCTGGAAATACCATTGC
>NZ_CAIUXT010000032.1 GCF_903903185.1 uncultured Rhodoblastus sp. | reverse complement strand
GTGCTGGTGACCAGGGTTCTTTACGTCAAGCGCGGCGCGGCGAAAAACTTCATCATCGTCGATGCGGCGATGAACGATCTGGTGCGGCCGACGCTCTACGAGGCCCATCACGATATTTTCCCGGTCGTCGCGCCGGGCGAGGGGGCGGCATTGTTCAAGGCCGATATTGTCGGGCCGGTCTGCGAGACCGGCGATTATCTGGCCCAGGACCGCGAACTGGCCGAGCCAGCGCCCGGCGACCTGCTGGCGGTGATGTCGGCGGGCGCCTATGGCGCGGTGCAGGCGGGGACCTATAATTCGCGCCTGCTCGCCCCGGAAGTGCTGGTCGATGGCGACCGCCACGCGACCATCCGGCCGCGCGGCGATTATGCGGCGCTGATCGGACTGGACAAAATTCCGCCTTGGTTGACATGAACCTTCGTTTGGGCGCGCAATCATGGTCTCAAAGCGTTTTCAAGCGAAGTGGAAGCCGTTTCGCTTATGAAGCGCGTAAAGACTTAAAACCGGTGGCTCGACACGATCCAATCATATCGGGGCGCCGGCGACAAAGAGGCGCCATCGGGTGACGAAGGAAAAATCAGGATTATTTGGTGGACTGCGGGCGCTTTTCGCTGGCGCCGCTCAGCCGAGGCTGCGGCTGTTGACCCTGCTCGCCCGGGCCGCGCTACTGGTCGAACGCCTCGCCGCCGCGCTCGCTCCCGCAGCCATTGTCGCCGCATTTTTCGTCGCCCTGAGCTGGACCGGCGTTTGGCTCGGCGCTCCGGTCTATCTTCGGATCATTGGAACGGCGGCCTTGCTCGTCGCGCTGGTCCTCAGCCTGTCGCGGGCGCGCAAATTTTCCTTCCCCACCGCCGGAGAGGCGCGCGCGGCGCTGGACGGCGCCGACCCGGACGCCCCGGCGGCGGCGCTCTCCGACGCTCTGGCCAATGATGGCGATCCGCAAACCCGGACATTATGGCGGCTGCATTTGCGCCGCGCCGAAAAAATCGCCGCCCGCCTGCGTCCAGTCGCTCCGGAGCCGCGCCTCTGGGCGCTGGACCCTTATGCGCTCGGAGCGCTGGCGGTGCTGGCCCTTTGCGTGGGGGCCTTTCTGGCCGGTCCGCAAAAATACGCCCGGCTCGCCGCCGCTTTCGACTGGCGCTGGCGCATGGCCGCCAATGAGCCGTCGCGCATCGACGCCTGGATTGATCCGCCGGACTACACCGGCAGGCCGCCGATCGTGCTGGCGCTGAACGAGCCGACCGAAAAAGCCGCCGCCATCGCCGCGCCCGTCGGTTCTTCGATCGTCGTTCGCGCCGCCGACTCGATCGATCTGCGCGTGGCCGCGCAAGGCGGCGTCGAGCCGGCGCCAGACGGCGCGGGCGCCGCCGCGCTCAAGGAGCGCCGCCTCATCCTGCGCGGCGACGGTAGCTTGCGGATTTCGCGAGGCGCTACTGAAATCGCGCAATTTTCGCTGCGCAGCCTGCCCGACGCCCCGCCGACCGTCACGCCGCTGGAGGCGCCCCAGGCCAATCTGCGCGGGACCTTCGTCCTCGCCTATCGGATCGGGGATGATTATGGCGCGCGCGACGCAGGTGTCGCCGCGCGCCTGAACGCCGACGCCCCCCCGCCGCTTGGCCACGCCCTGGTCGCCCCGCCAAGCGGGCCGCTCGATCTGCCTGCGGCGCCCGGAGGATTGGGCGATGGGCGCTCGACGCTCGACTGGACCGACAGCCCCTATGCCGGCGCGCCGGTCGATCTGGTCCTGAGCGTCCAAGACGAAGGCGGCAACGAAGGCCAGGCGGTTTTGCGCGGCTTCGTCCTGCCGAAAAAGAACCTGGTCAATCCGCTGGCCCTCGCCCTGGCGGAACAACGCCGGTTGCTCGCGCTCGATTCCGCGCAAAAGGACAAGGTGCTGTCGGCGCTGGACGCCATGATGGTCGCGCCCGAGATTTTCACCCCGAAGCCCGGCGTCTATCTCGGGCTGCGCTATGCCCACACCGCGCTTCGACACGCGCGCCGCGACGACGAACTCTTAGGCGTCGCCGATTTTCTATGGGAAATGGCCCTGCGTCTCGAAGAGGGCGATGCGCCGCAGGCGGAGCGCGACCTGCGCGCGGCGCAAAAGGCTTTGCGCGACGCGCTGAACCGCGGCGCAAAGCCGGAGGAAATCGCCCGGCTGACCCAGCAATTGCAAAAGGCCCTGGACGCTTTCCTAGCCGAAATGGCGAAAAAATCGTCCACTCAGGCCCGATCCGGCGAAACCGAATCCGGCGACGGCCGTTCGGTCACGGCCAAGGATTTCAAAAGCATGCTCGATCAACTGGCCGAGGCGGCGAAGGACGGCGACAAGGAAGCCGCCATGGATTTGCTCGACCGGATGCAGGACATGTTGGAAAATCTGCGGCGGGCGGAAAAATCGGGCCAGGGCGGCAAGGCGGCGAACAACAACCGGACCATGCGCGACCTCGACAAGATGATGCGCGAACAGCAGAAATTGCGCGACGACACTTACGCGCATGAACAGGCGGAGCCGGCCGAGTCTGGACTGGAGCCGCCGAAGGGCCTCCAGCCGCCCGCCGATGGCAAGGGACGTCGCTCGGGCAGGGGCAAGCCGGGCGCGATGTCCGGCGCCAGAGATCCGGACCGGGGACAGGGCGAGGGACAAGCTGCGGGAGAGCCGGGGGAGGACGGCTCCGATGTGGCGGACGCCGATCCCCTCGACCAGCGCCAGGGCCGCCTGCGCGAAAAGCTCGATTCGGTGCAAAGACGCGCAAAAAGTTCCGGCGCAACGGCGCCCAAGGGGCTGGACGAGGCGGAAGAAGCGATGCGGCAAGCGGAGCAATCGCTGCGCCAGGGCGACGACGCCGCCGCTGTGGAGGCTCAGGGGCGCGCCATGGACGGCTTGCGCAAAAGCGCGGGCGAATTGGCCAAACAGGCGCAGCAGGGCGATGGCGAGCCCGGCGAAGACGAGGGGCAGGCCGGCAAGGACGGACTGCGCGGGCAAAACGGCGAGGGGCCCTTCGGCCACGCCAATCGGCGGGACAATGTCGACGCCACCGGCGCGCGCAAGGCGCGCAAGGTGCTTGAGGAGTTGCGCCGCCGGCTTTCCGATCCGAGCCGCGCCCGCGAGGAACTGGACTATCTCGAACGTCTGATCAAGCCCGATTGATCCGGATTGATTAACAGCCGTAATTCCTCCTAAATCATGCGCCCGACCGGAAAAGCCGTTCATGAGTCATTTCTTCGATTACCTCGTCGTCGCGGCCCTGCTTGGCGTGGCGCTTGCGCTTTTCCTGGGTCTGGCCAACATGCTGCGCGGCGGCGCCCCCAACCTGTCGCAAAAGCTGATGCGCTGGCGGGTCGGCCTGCAATTTTTGGCGATTCTCGCCATCGTCGGCGCGCTTTTCATGCGCAAATAAGCGGATTTGGAACAGCGTCATGGTCAAGCTGAACAGGATCTACACGCGAACCGGCGACGACGGTTCGACCGGCCTCGCCAATGGCGAAAGGCGGGCCAAATGCGACCCGCGCGTCGAAGCCTATGGCGACGTTGACGAAACCAATTCGGCGATTGGCGTCGCCCGACTCGCCACTGCGGCGTTGCCGGAACTCGACGCCATGCTGGCGCGCATCCAGAACGATTTGTTCGATCTCGGCGCCGACCTCGCGACGCCGGCTTCGGAGCAGCCGCTCGGCTACGAGCCTTTGCGCGTCGTCGCCGCGCAGGCGACACGGCTTGAAGGCGAGATCGACGCGCTCAACGCGCGCCTTGAGCCGCTGCGTTCCTTTGTCCTGCCCGGCGGCTCGCCCGCCGCCGCCGCGCTGCATCTCGCCCGCGCCATTTCCCGCCGCGCCGAACGGCGCATGGTCGCCCTGACGCTGGAAGGCGAAGCGATCGGCGAACCGGCGCTGCATTATATCAATCGTCTGTCGGATTTCCTGTTCGTCGCGGCGCGTATCGCCAATGACGACGGCGCCGCCGATATTTTGTGGTTTCCCGGCCAGAATCGCTGAAAGATCGAGCCCAGGCTTGCGACAATTTGTCCGGGGTCGACGGCGGCGTTGACTCGCCCTGCCGCCCCAATTACCAGATCGACCCAATCCTGCGCCGCCATTGGAGGTCGAAGCCGATGAAAATTCTCGTGCCCGTGAAACGGGTGGTCGATTACAATGTCAAGATCCGGGTCAGGACGGACGGTTCGGGCGTCGAACTGGCCAATGTCAAGATGTCGATGAACCCGTTCGACGAAATCGCCGTGGAAGAGGCTCTG
>NZ_CAIUXT010000031.1 GCF_903903185.1 uncultured Rhodoblastus sp. | reverse complement strand
GGCAAGAACCATCTCGGCGACAAGGACGAAATGCTCCCCACCGCCCACGGCTTCGACGAATTCTACGGCAATCTCTATCCTCTGAACGCCGAGGAAGAGCCCGAACTTCCCGATTATCCCAAGCCCAACGATCCGGAATTTCCCAATTTCCGCAAGAATTTCGGCCCGCGCGGCGTGATCCACAGCTATGCTCTGCCCGATGGCGGGCAGAAGATCGAGGACACCGGCCCGCTGACCAAAAAGCGGATGGAGACCATCGACGACGACATCGCCGACCGCTCGGTCGAATTCCTCGACAAGCAGGTGAAGGCGAAGAAGCCGGTGTTCCTGTGGGTCAATTTCACCCACATGCATTTCCGCACGCACCCCAAGCCTGAAAGCATCGGCCAGGCCGGGCGCTGGATCGGCCCCTATGCCGATGTGATGATCGATCACGACAAGAATGTCGGAACCGTGCTCGATGCGATCAAGAAGCTCGGCATCGAGGACAACACCATCGTCTTCTATTCCACCGACAACGGCCCGCACATGAATTCCTGGCCGGATGCGGCGATGACGCCGTTCCGCAACGAGAAGAACTCGAACTGGGAAGGCGCCTATCGCGTGCCGGCGATGGTGCGCTGGCCCGGCCACATCAAGCCGGGTGGCGTCGCCAACGGCGTCGTTTCGCATCTCGACTGGCTGCCGACGCTGCTCGCGGCTGCCGGCGCGCCCGACATCAAGGAGAAGCTGCTGACCGGCTACAAGGCGGGCGACAGGACCTTCAAGGTCCATCTCGACGGCTATAACCAGTTGCCTTACTTCACCGGCGAGGTGAAGGCGAGTCCGCGCAAGGAGTTCTTCTATTTCTCCGACGACGGAGACCTGACCGGGATGCGTTACGACAACTGGAAGTTCGTCTTCGCTGAACAAAGGGCCGAGGGCACGCTAAAGGTATGGGCGGAACCCTTCACCCAGCTTCGGGTGCCGAAAATCTTCAATCTGCGTCTCGACCCCTATGAGCGCGCCGACGTCACGTCGAACACCTATTACGACTGGCTGCTCGATCACGCCTTCATGCTGATTCCGGCGCAAACCTATGTCGGCCAGTTTTTGGGGAGTTTCAAGGATTTCCCGCCCCGGCAGAAATCCGCGAGCTTTTCGGTCGATCAGGTTCTGGAAACCTTGCAGAGGCCGTTGCAGCACGACTGACGAAAATGGAGAAGGGCGCCTCGCGGCGCCCTTTTTCAAATCCGTTTGAGCTTTTATCTGGCCGCGCGCGCGACGTTTTCAATATCCGGAATATTGTCCAGCCCTTTTGAAAAAGACCGATGGCGGCTCTTCCGCCCGGAGCGGCGCCGGCTGACGCCGGAGTCAAAGCCTTTGCTTGCGACAAGTCCAAAGCAAAGGCCGATGGGCTAGGGCAAGAGCCGATCAGGCGGCGAGGGTCGCCGCCTTGTTGCGGCGATAACCGACGAAGCCGAGTCCGGCGAAGCCCGCGAGCATCATCGCCCAGGTCGAAGGCTCGGGAACGGCGTTGGAAACTAGGGCGTAAGCGAACGCCGAGCCGTCCAGGGTCGCCGGATTCGGAAGCGTATTTATGGTGAAATCATTGGTGAACGAGTCGAAGGTGAACGCTCCGTTGTTCGGGGGAAACACCGCCGCGAAGCTCGCCAGCTGACCCGATGTCGAACTGCTGTAGCTGAATGTATTGACCGCCGTACCGCCCAGGTAGAATATGAAGGTCCCATCGACTCCGGTGCCATCCAGAGGGAACGCACTTCCCGTCAAATATTGAAGAATATCGGTGCGCACGACGGATTGCGGGATCGTATAGGCGCTCGTCAACGTAACCGTCGAATCGATGGTGTCGCCCTGACTGACGGTGATGGCGTTGTCCGGGTCCAATCCCGTCAAAGTCAGGTAATGCACATCGAAGATATAGCCGAAGGCGGGAATCGAATATTGTGTGAAATTCGCGGGATCTCCGGAGAGATTGAGGGTGTAGTTTGTCGCCTGGGCCTTGCCGGCGCAAATGGCCAGCGCCGAACTGGCCAATAAGGTTCCGATCAATCGGACCCCGTTCAATCTTGGTTTGGATTGCATAAACCTACCCCCCTAAGATTCGTAGCGGACAAGTCGGGCAAAGCCAACGACTTGAAATAAAAGTATAAAAACGCCCACCCTCCACGGCGAGGCCAAAGCTGTTTCTATACATCTCAAAAATATTTAATTCATCGGCAAAAATCAATAAAAATAATCGAATTAAGATAATAGCACGCCGATTTGAGCTAGGCCGTCCACGATTTATTTCGCTATCTATTTGACATAATGTCGTAATCCAAACGCTATGTGATTGGCGCGTCGCTCGCCTGCTTTAGCCGGACCGGATTCGCTTGCCGCAGGTTGGCGCCGTTGGCGTTTCGGGCGCCCACGGCAGCACTGGCGCGGACCAGAATCTCGAACAGGTTCGACAGGATCAAGCCGCCGCCTTCTTCGGCAGAACGGCCCTGGCGTAATCCTCGATCAGCACGCGCGAAATGGCGCCCGGTGCGAAATGGTAGGGGCCGATTTCCGAAACCGGCGTGACCTCGGCTCCAGTGCCGCAGATGAAACATTCCTCGAAACCGGCCAGTTCCTCGGGCATGATGCGCCGCTCGACGACCTCGATGCCGCGCGCCTTGGCGAGCCCGATCACCGTCTGGCGGGTGATGCCGTTGAGAAAACAATCGGCAAGCGGCGTGTGGATCGCGCCGTCCCTGGTGAACAGGATATTGGCGCCAGTGCATTCGGCGACGCGGCCTTGCCAGTCGAGCATCATCGCATCGGCATAGCCGCGCCGCTCGGCGCGATGCTTGGAGATCGTGCAGATCATGTAGAGGCCGGCGGCCTTGGAATGGCAGGGCGCGGTCAGCGGATCGGGGCGGCGGTATTCGGCGATGTCGAGCCGGACGCCCTTCATCTTGGTCTCGATGTCGAACATCGACGGCCATTCCCAGGCGGCGATCACGACATGGATCGTGGCGTGCTGCGCCGCCACCGCCATCATTTCCGAACCGCGCCAGGCGACCGGGCGGACGTAGCAATTTTCAAAGCCGTTTTTCTCCACCACCTGCGCCTTGGCGGCGTCGAGTTCCTCGACCGACCAGGGGATGTCGAAATCGAGCATATGGGCTGAATTCTTGAAACGCTCGGAATGTTCGCGCGACTTGAAGATCACGCCGCCATAGGCGCGCTCGCCCTCGAAACAGCAGGAAGCATAGTGCAGGCCATGCGACAGCACATGGAGTTTGGCGTCCTGCCATGGAACCAGCGCGCCATCCATCCAGATGAACCCGTCGCGCAGGTTGAAAGGCAGGACAGACATCGCAAAGCTCCTCTTAGAACGGCTTTAGGGACTTTCCGGGGACCGGCGCATCGCCAAAACCGCGATTTCCCTTGGGTTTTGCGCCGAAGCACGAAAATCTGCCCGGAGATCCGATCGGCATTTTCGCACGCCGTATCGGGCTTGACGACTAGCAATCGACCTGAAATATGTCAATAGAACTGACATAATCCGTCGGTAATTGCGCCGGGAAGGAATTTGAGGCGTCGACATGGAAGACGCTTTCCACGGCAAGGTGGAGCCGCCGCGCCCCGATTCGCGCGATGCCGGCGCGTGGCGCGAAGTTCTGCCCGCCGGCCAGCAACAACCGATGTTCGACCTGATCGAACTGTTCTTTTTCGCCTATCGCGATTTCATCGGCGATGCGGACCGGCTGTTGCTGCGTTATAATTTCGGCCGCGCCCATCATCGCGTGCTCTATTTCGTCGATCGCCGCCCCGGCCTTGCGGTCGCCGAACTGCTGGACCTGCTCAAAATCACCAAGCAAAGCCTGTCTCGCGTGCTGAAAGACCTGCTCGATCAGCTTTATCTCGAACAACGGCCCGGCGTCTGCGACCGGCGCCAACGCCTGCTGTTTCCCACCAACAAGGGCCGCGCGCTGGCGCTCGAACTGGCGCAGTTGCAGACGCGGCGTTTCGCCCGGGCGCTCGACAGCCTGCCCGAAGGCGCGCGCGCGCAGGCCGCGGCCTTTCTTGCCGCCGTTTGCGATCCGCCGGCGCAGGACGCCCCCCGCGGAACCGCTCAAGCGGCTTCTCAAGAAGTGTGGGAAGAAATGCCCGGAGGCGCCTCGTGACCGAGGAAGAAGCCGCAGCGCCGGCCGACGACGCCATGCATCTGCTGATCGTCGACGACGACCGGCGCATCCGCCAATTGCTCACGCGCTTCCTGCAGGGCGAGGGCTTTCGCGTCACGGCGGCGGTCTCGGCCGAGGACGCCCATGCCCGGATGCAAGGCCTGCATTTCGACCTGATCATTCTCGACGTGATGATGCCGGGCCAGAGCGGCTATGAGTTCGCGGCGCGCATCCGCGCCGAAAATTCGCCCTTCGCCGAGGCGCCGATCCTGATGCTGACCGCCCGCGCCGAGACCGAGGACCGGGTCCGGGGGCTTGAGGCCGGCGCCGACGATTACCTCTCCAAACCTTTCGATCCGCGCGAACTGGCGCTTCGCGTCGCCTCGATTCTGCGCCGTTCGGCGCCGCGCCTGCCGGCGCCGGGCGCGCCCGGCCAGAACGCCGTGCGTTTCGGCGATTTCCTGTTCGATCCCGATCGCGGCGAATTGCGGCAGGGCGACGAGGTCATCCGCATCACCGAGCGCGAACGCGACATGCTGCGCATTCTCGTCGAAATTCCCGGCGAAACCGTTTCGCGCGAGGCTTTGGGCGGCGGCGGCGGCGCGGCCAACGAGCGCACCGTCGACGTCCAGGTCAACCGTCTGCGGCGCAAGATCGAGGCCGATCCGGCCAACCCGCTGCATCTGCAAACCGTGCGCGGCCTCGGCTACAAACTGGCGATCGAGCGATGAATCAGGCGTCGGCGGCGCTGGTCTCCCGTTTCGGGCAGGCTTTTTCCCTCGCTCGCCGGCTGTGGATCGGTTTTTCGCGGACGCTGGCCGGCGTCATGCCCAAGGGGCTTTACGCCCGCTCATTGCTGATCGTCATCGTGCCGATGGTCATTTTGCAATCGGCGATCGCGCTGGTGTTCATGGAGCGCCATTGGCAATTGGTGACCTTTCGCCTGTCCAGCGCGGTGACGCAGGACATTGGCGCGCTGATCGACATCCACCGCGATTTCGGCGCGCTCGACCCCGACAGCGCCAGACTCGAGGCCATCGCCCGCCAGCGGCTCAATCTCGAAGCGGAAATCCTGCCCGCCGGGCCGCTGCCGCCGGCCCTGCCAAAACCGTTTTTCTCGCTGGTCGACCGCGCCATGTCGAGCGAGATCGAGCGCCAGATCCGTCTGCCGTTCTGGATTGACACCGTCGGGCAGTCCGATTTCATCGAGGTGCGCATCGACATGGGCGACGCGATCTTGCGCGTCGTCGCCCATCGCGGCCAGGCCTATGCCTCCAACACCCATATTTTCATCGTCTGGATGGTCGGCACCGCGCTGGTGCTGATCGCCGTCGCGATTTTGTTCCTGCGCAACCAGATCAGGCCGATTCTGGCGCTGGCCGACGCGGCGGAGGAATTTGGCAAGGGCCGCGAGGTCGAGTTCCGGCCGCGCGGGGCGCGCGAAGTGCGGCGCGCGGCCTATGCCTTTCTCGAAATGAAGCGCCGTATCGAACGGGCCATGGACCAGCGCACGACCATGCTCAATGGCGTCAGCCACGATCTGCGCACCATCCTGACGAGGTTCAAATTGTCGCTGGCCTTGCTCGGCGATGAGGCGGAAGTCGAGGAACTGACCGGCGACGTCGATGAAATGCAGCGCATGCTCGAAGCCTATCTGGCCTTTGCGCGCGGAGACATCGGCGAGGCGTCGTCGCCGAGCGACATTCCCGTTCTGCTCGAAACCCTGCGTCAGGAATCCGAGCGGCTCGGCCACGAAACCGAGGTGGTCTATACGGGCGAACCCATCGCCACGGTGCGCCCCGACGCGTTCAAGCGCTGCCTCGCCAATCTGCTCAACAACGCCCTGCGCTATGGCCGCAAAATCCGGCTGGAAGGCTCGTGCGACCAGAAATTCCTGCTGATCCATGTCGATGACGACGGGCCGGGCATCCCGCCGAACTTGCGCGAAAACGCTTTTCGGCCCTTTGTCCGGCTCGACAAGGCGCGCAACCAGGACGAGGGCGGCACCGGCCTCGGACTGGCCATCGCCCGCGACATCGCTCGCGCCCATGGCGGCGACGTGTTTCTGGCCACCAGCCCGCTCGGCGGCTTGCGCGCCAGCCTGCGCGTGCCGGTTTGAAACTTTACGGAGACCGAAATGAATCTCGTCGCCATGGCTCTGGCCGATCTCGCCGGGGCGGAGACTTTTCCGCTCGATGCGATCATGACCCTGCGGCAGAAATGGGATTTGGCGCGCGAACCGTTGCTGGCTAGTCTGGCGGCCTGCGCCTCCGGGGCCGACCGCACCCCGGAAAACGCCGAAACGGTGTTTTTCGGCCTGCATCTCCTGGCGGAAAAGCGCGAGACGGCGGCTTTCGCGCCTTTGGTCTCGCTGGCGCTGGAAGGCGAGGACACGCTTTACGATCTGATCGGCGACGCCACCACTGCGACCCTGTCGCAAATTCTCATCAGCCTTTACGACGGCGATCTCGCGAGTTTGAAGGGCCTGATCGAGGCGCCGGCGGCGTGCTCCTGGGCGCGGGTCGCGGCGCTGGAGACTTTTTCCTGGTTGGCGGCGAGCGGCGAAATCCCGCTGGAAGACGCCCGCGTCTATCTGGCCGGACTTTTCGACACGCTAAAGCCGAGGTCGGGCGATCCGGTCTGGTACGGGTGGCAGAATTGCGTCGCCTTGCTCGGCTTTGCCGAGTTGGAGCCCTCGGTCGCCCGCGCCTTCCGGCAGGGACTGGTCGAGAACGACATGCTGTATTTCGAGGATTTTCAGGCGGATCTCCGCGAAAGCCGCGCCGCCCCGGACCTCCGCGCCTATCTGGCGGAACGCGGCCTGAAGCCGATCGACGACGCGCTGGAGGCATTGGCGGTTTTCGACGCCGACGAAGGAGAGGAGGCCGAACCGGAACAGCCAGCCGCCAACCCCAACCGCAATGTGGGCCGCAACGACCCGTGCCCCTGCGGAAGCGGGAAAAAGTACAAGAAATGTTGTCTGGCGGCGGAGTGAAGGGGCTTGCCACCTGCGAGCGGCAGGAATTCGGGGACTGGATCGAATTGCGCCGTCGCGATTTGAACGGATTGGCGCGGCGACCGGGGCGCAATTCGTTTCCTGTCCCCGCAATTCCGGGTGGGAAGGAGCGGCCTTGTGTCTCATCGGAAGGGTGCAGACGGGGCGATTTCTTCGAAAAAAAAGGGATTTGGTAAAGCGTCACCGAGATCAAGCGTCACCGAGATCCACCGAAATCGTGTGTTTCTCTTGGCAGGGTAGTCTATTGCTTGTAACTACTTCCGCCCCCCTCCGCCCAAAATCCTCTCGGCAAAATTCCGCAGCGGCGCCGCCAGCGGCTCCAGCCGGCGCCTTACGTCTTCCGCGCGGGTGACAAAGCTTTCGCCGCGCGCGATTTCCTTGTCCAGCGCCGCCATGGTCGGCGCCTGATCGGGCGTGGCGTCGGCGAGCCAGACGTGGAACACGCGAGTCCAGGACAGGGCGAGGCCCTGCAATTTCAGGGCGCCGAACGGGCCTTCGCTGTTGAGGCCCGCCGCCTCCAGCATGAAGCGCAGCGAATTGACAGTGAGCTGATTAAGCTGCGGCAGCGAGGCCGGATCGTGCATCGCCCAGGCGTCGATATTTTTGAGCGCCGGCTTGTAGGGCGTCATGGCGTCGAAACGCCGCATCAGCACGTCGAACAGCCGGTCCTTGGCTTTTTCGTCGGCGAGATCGCTGGTTTGCCCGTCGAGCACCTGTTTGTCGATGCGCCGCGCGAAGGCGCCCAAAATCGCGCCCTTGGACGCAAAAGCGTCGCGGAACTGCGAAAGGTGGACATTGGCGCGGTCGGCGACATCGCTCAGCGAAATCTCTTCCCAGGGTTTTTCGGCGGCCAGACCCATCAGCGCATCGACGATTTTCTCCCGCAAATCGCCGGGATTGTGCGGCCCTTTCGCGCTTTTCTTCGCCTCGCTCATCGCTTGCTCCTGCTTGCTCGACGTCAAGGATGAACCAGGCGAGGCGTCGCGGCAAGCGAAGATGAGTGTTTTCTGCGCGGCGCCGTGCGCCGATTTTCAGCCCGAAAGCTCTTCCGCCCGCCGGGCCGCCGCCGCCGTGGCGCGCGCCATCAGGACGTGCAGGACTTCCTCCGCCATCAGCACGTCGAGCGCTGCCTGGGTCGTGCCGCCAGGAGAGGTGACGTTTTTGCGCAAAATCTCGGCCGGGGTTTCCGGCGAGCGATAGAGCAATTCGCCCGAGCCCTCGACCGTGGCGCGGGCCAGCCGCAAGGCCAGATCCGGCGGCAGGCCCAGATCGGCTCCGGCCCGAGCCAGGGCTTCGACCAGCAGGAAGACATAGGCCGGGCCGGAGCCGGAAATGGCGGTGACCGCGTCGATCAGCTTTTCCGACGCCACCCACTCGACCGCGCCGACGCCGCCGAGCAGCCGTTGCGCGCTTTCGCGCTGCGCCGCCGTGACCCTTTCGCCGGCGAAGGCGCCGGTGATGCCGCGCCCGATCGAGGCCGGCGTGTTGGGCATGGCGCGCACGATTCTTGCGGCAGGCAGGCGGGCGGAAAGATTGGCGATGGTCTTGCCGGCGAGGATCGAGATCAGCAGGCTGTGGGCGCCAAACAAGGGCGCCAGCGCCGGCGCCGCCGCTTCGAGCATCTGCGGCTTGATCGCCAGCACGACGACGCTGGCGGGCGCGGGCGGCGGATTGAGCGCAAAACCCTGTTCCGCGGCAAGATTTAGCAAAAAATCGCCAGGATGCGGCTCATAGACCGCGATGTCGCGCGGCGAAAAGCCTCCCGACAGCCAGCCGCCGAGCAGCGCCGCGCCCATTTTGCCCGCGCCGACGAGGGCGAGCTTGCCCGGGGCCGGCATCATCAGGCTTCGCCGTGGGTGTCGAACATCGCACCTTCGAGCGCCTCCACCGTGGTCTTGCCGGCCCACACGACGAACTGGAACGCCTGATAATAGCGTTCGCAGGCCTCCAGGGCATTGGCCATGATCGCCTCGCATTGCGCGTCATTGGGCTGGGCGCCGCCGGCCAGCAGCATGGCGTGGCGAAACATCACCACACCGTCGCGCGACCAGACGTCGAAATGGCCGACCCATAATTGCTCGTTGATTTTGGCGACGAGACTGGCGGCCTCGGCGCGCCGCCGCTCGGGAACTTTCAGGTCGAAAGCGCAGGCCAGATGCAGCGCCTCGCATTGCGCCAGCCAGGTGAAGGCGATGTTATAATCCGCCCAGCCGCCGGCGACGCAGATCGAAATTTCATCGGGATCGTCGCGGTCGAAGCTCCAGTCCTTCAGGTTGGCCAGCCGTTCGACGACGTCGACCGGGTGTTCCACCCGCTCATTCATTTCAATTCCGGAAAGCAGCATCGATCGGTCCTGAGCGCGCGGGGCGCAACAGTTTTAAGGGAACGCGGCGAATACACGTGCATTGTTCGAGATAGCCGGCGAACAACGCCGCTGCATCGGCGAATCACCCGGACAACCCACTATAGGCAGATTTCGTCGACAACGGAATCCTGTCGGCGACTGCTGCGAAGGTGCGGGATTTACGCGGATTCGTCCATCCAATGCGGGCTCGCGTCCACAGCTAATCGCTCCGGTCCGCAAAAAACCGGGAAGGGCCGGCAAAAGCCGGCAAATCGCTCGTTGACGAATGTTTCTTGTCCAGCGGGGGAGATCAGCCCTTCGCCTCGTGGGCGGCGAGTTTCGCCTCAAGATCGGCGATGCGGCGCTCCAGTTCGTCATTGGCGTTGCGCGCGGCCACGGCCATGTCGCGCACCGCCTCGAATTCCTCGCTCTTGACCAGATCCATGCCGGCAAGCAGCCGTTCGACCTGGGCCTTGATCGCCGCTTCGGCTTCCTTGCCGAGGCTGCGCGCTGCGCCGGCGGCATCGTTGAACAGGCGCGACATGTCGTCGAAAAAGCGGGGGCGCGGGGAGGGCATTTTCATAGGCTCCGGGGGATTTCAGCTTGCCCTGAAATGGGCGTGAGGGCGGGTCAATGCAAGAATCTTGTCGCATTAAATGAGCGATATCGGTTTCGCACGCAAAAATCGCGCTCTTGCCGGCGGGCGCGCGCTTGTTTACGCCGGACGCCAGGCCGCGCGCCGGCGACAGGAATGCGACATGCCGATCTTTCTGCTGAACTTTCCGGTCATCGATCCGGTGATGATCAACCTCGGCCCCCTGCCGATCCGCTGGTATGCGCTCGGCTATATCGTCTCGCTGGCGGCGGGCTGGCGGATCGCGGCGCGCCTCGTGCGCAGCGACCGCCTGTGGGGCGATGTCCCCCGGCCCTCGGCTGAAAGCCTGGACGATCTTCTGGTTTTTGTCGCCTTCGGCGCGGTGCTGGGCGGGCGCATCGGCTATGTATTGTTCTACAATCTGCGCTACTTTCTCGAAAATCCGCTCGAAATCCCGGTGTTGTGGAAGGGCGGCATGGCTTTCCACGGCGGCCTCGCCGGAGCGGCGCTCGGGGCCTGGCTGTTCTCGAAGCGGGTGAAAATTCCGTTCCTGACCGTCGCGGATCTGGCTTGCGCGGTGGCGCCGATCGGCCTGTTTCTGGTGCGCCTCGCCAATTTCATCAAGCCGGAGCTTTGGGGCCGCCCGACCGATGTCCCCTGGGCGATGGTCTTTCCCGGCGCCGGTCCGGAGCCGCGCCATCCGAGCCAGCTTTACGAGGCGGGGCTGGAGGGGCTGGCGCTCGGCCTGATCCTGTTTTTCGCGGTGCGCGGCGGCGCTTTTCGCCAGCCGGGATTGACCTGTGGCCTGTTCCTCGGCCTTTATGGTCTGGCGCGCATTTTCTGCGAATTCTTTCGCGAGCCGGACCCGCAACTCGGCTTTTTGTTCGGAGGCGCCACCATGGGAATGGCGTTGTCGGCGCCGCTGGCGGCGATCGGTTTTGTTTTGGTCCTTAATTCATTGCGCAAATCCCGGCGCGGGAACAATCCGGCGGTGCGCGACAAAGGCCAGGGAGGCGGCGAATGACTGAAGCCCACCATCACACGCTTGGCGCGGAACTGCGCGAGATCATCGCCATTGAGGGGCCGATTTCGCTCGAGCGTTTCATGGAGCTGGCGCTGACCCATCCGACGCTCGGCTATTACACCACGCGCGATCCTTTCGGCGTAGATGGCGATTTCATCACCTCGCCCGAAATTTCGCAGATGTTCGGCGAATTGCTCGGCCTGTGGGCGGCGCAGGTCTGGCGCCAGATCGGCGCGCCCGAAATTGTGCATCTCGTCGAACTGGGGCCCGGCCGCGGCACGCTGATGGCCGACGCCCTGCGCGCCGCCAAAGCCGCGCCGGAATTTTTCGACGCCATCCATGTCGAACTGGTCGAGGCCAGCGATATTCAGGTCGAGCAGCAGCGCGCCGCGCTGGCCGGCTGCGGGCGCCCGGTGAACTGGCGCCGGACGGTCGAGGACGTGCCGCCCGGTCCGGCGATTTTCCTCGCCAATGAATTCTTCGACGCGCTGCCGGTGCGCCATTATGTCAACAGCCCGGAAGGCTGGCGCGAAAGGCTGGTCGGCCTCGACGCCGAGGGGGCCCTGACCTTCGGCCTGAGCGCCGAGGTCGAGCCCTATATCAAGGTCAAGACCGAGGACGGCTCGGTGCTCGAAATCGGCGCCGCCGCGCAAAGGCTGGTGACGCGCATCGCCGCGCGCATCGTCACAGAGAACGGCGCGCTGCTGGCGGTGGATTACGGCTATGATCTCACCACGCTGGGCGAGACCCTGCAGGCGGTCAAGGCGCATGATTATGTCGATGTGCTCGCCGAACCGGGCGAGGCGGACATCACCGCCCATGTCGATTTCTCGGCGCTGTCGCGCGCCGCCCGCGCCGCCAACGCCAAGGTGTTCGGCCCGGTCGGGCAGGGCGATTTCTTGATTCAAATCGGCATCGCGCAGCGCGCCGAGGCGCTGAAGGCCCAGGCCGAGCCAGAAGTCGCCGAACAGATCGATCTCGCTCTTGCGCGGCTTGCCGGCGCCGGCGAAAACGAGATGGGCGAATTGTTCAGGGTTCTGGCGGTGACGCGGCGCGGCGTCGAAGATATTCCGGGTTTCGCCGGCGACGATGCGACTTCATGACGCAGCACGACTTGATGACGCAGGACATTGAGTCGTCCGCGATCCGCGCCGCCGCGCTGGCGGAGGTGAACCACGCCTTTTTCACGCGCATCGGCGGCGTGTCGCGCGGCGTCTACGCCTCGCTCAATGGCGGGGTCGGCTCGAACGACGATGCCGCCGCCGTGGCGGAAAACCGCGCCCGCATGGCGCGTGTGCTGGGGGTGGCGGCGCAGAATTTTCTGGTGCCCTATCAGGTTCACTCGGCCGAGGCGCAAATTGTGTCGGCGCCCTGGCCTTCAAGCGAGCGGCCGCGCTGCGACGGCCTCGTCACGGCGACGCCGGGTCTGGCGCTTGGCGTCACCGGCGCCGATTGCGGCGTGCTGCTGTTCGCCGACCGGCGCGCCGGCGTGATCGGCGCCGCCCATGCCGGCTGGAAAGGCGCCTTGACCGGCATGGTCGAAGCGCTGGTCGCGGCGATGGAGGTTTTGGGCGCGCGCCGGCAAAATATTTGCGCGGCGCTGGGTCCGACCATCGCCGCGCCAAGCTATGAGGTCGGACCGGAGTTTTTGGCGCGTTTCGAGGCCGAGGACAAAGGATTTGCGCATTTCTTCGGCCCCTCTGAGCGCGCGGGCCATTTCATGTTCGATCTGCCGGGCTTTATCGCCTTACGCGCCGAACAGGCGCAAATTGGCTCTTTCGAGAATCTGCGCCTCGACACCTATGCCGACGAGACGCGGTTCTTTTCATATCGTCGCATGACCCACCGCAAGGAAGCCGATTATGGCCGGCTGGTCGCCGGAATAGCGCTTCGCGAGTGACGCCCTATGCGGCGAACACAAAGGGCGGCGGAGAGGGCTGCGCCTCCGCATGAGGCGCATTCAAGGCGGATTGAGAAGCGGGGCGCCAGAAGGTCGATTGCCTTCGCGAAAGGCGCCTCATCGGCTCGGACGCCCATCCGGCCGCATGGCGGACGTTATTGAGCAAGCCGCCGACGACCTGAACGCCGAGCTACTTCTTCCCCCATTGAGCGCGCACTGCGGCATTGGCCGCCACGGCGGCGCGAATCAGGTTCTTGAAAGCGGCGTCGTCGATCTTCTCGCCCTGGTGGAGGTCGATCGCGCGCCGCGTGTTCCCTTCCAGGCTCGAATTGAAGAGTTTTGAGGGGTCTTCGATGGCGGCGCCGCGCGCAAAGGTGAGCTTGACCGCCAGCTTGTAGGTTTCCCCGGTGCAGACCATGCCGTCATGCGACCAGACGGGAACTCCCCGCCATTTCCACTCTTCCTCGATATCGGGGCAGGCATCGTGGATGAGTTGACGGACCACGGCAAGGGTCTCGCCTCGCCAATCTCCCAGTTCCTGAATCCGCCGGGTGATGTTGTCTGAAGCGGTTTCGCGAGACGAAGGGGTTATCGGATTCATGGTGGCTCCCGTCGCCCCGTTTTTCTCCCCCTCCCAGTTAAAACAGAGAGGGGGAGAAGTCCCCCGCTTATCCCGCCAGTTCGGCCTTCACCAGCCCGCTGGCCTTCGAAAAATCCATCTTGCCGGAGTGCTGCGCCTTCAACGCCGCGATCACCTTGCCCATGTCCTTGACCGAGGCGGCGCCGGTTTCGACAATGGCCGCATGAATCGCCGTCTTGACTTCCTCTTCGGCGAGCGGCTTCGGCAGGAAGGAGGAAATCACCGCGATTTGCTCGCGCTCTTGCGCCGCCAGTTCGGGGCGGGCGTTGTTTTGGTAAATTTCCATCGATTCCTGACGGCTTTTCACCAGTTTCTGCAACAGCGCGAGAATTTCCTCGTCGCCGATTTCCTTGGCCGTGACGCGCGCTTCGATATCGCGGTCCTTCAGCGCGGCGTTGATCATGCGGATCGTCTCGACCCGGCGGCGGTCGCCGGCCTTCATTGCCAGCTTGAGTTCGGAGGCGAAATTTTCGCGCAGCATGGTTTTTTCCTTTTTTTTGCCGGTTTTGGCCGGGGTTGACGGGGCGAAACCGCGCGCCTAGCTTGCGCGCGAAACGAGACCCCTTAAATGCAGATGTCCGAGGCGCTTCGTTCGAGGCGTCTTCTCGTTTGCCGTTATGTAGAGCGCCGCCGATGCAGGATCAAGTCTTAGCCGCCGGATGGCGAACGCCTATTCACACCGCCTTGCTGGTCATGGCCGATGGAACGACGATCGAAGGGTTCGGTTTTGGCGCGCCCGGCAAGGCGGTCGGCGAAGTCTGTTTCAACACAGCGATGACCGGATATCAGGAAATCCTTACCGATCCCTCCTATGCCGGGCAGATCGTCACCTTCACCTTTCCCCATATCGGCAATGTCGGCGTCAACGACGAAGACGTCGAAACGGTGGAATTCGAACGGGTTTTCGGCGCGCGCGGCGTCATCGTGCAGGCGCCCGTGACCGCGCCGTCGAATTTCCGGGCGCAGAAAGGGCTCGACGCCTGGCTCAAGGCGCGCGGCATGATCGGCCTTTATGGCGTGGACACCCGCGCCCTCACCGCGCTGATTCGCGAAAAGGGCATGCCCAACGCGGTCATCGCCTATGCGCTGGACGGCAAATTCGATCTCGAAGCGCTCAAGGCCGAGGCCGCCGGCTGGCCGGGCATCGACGGGATGGACCTCGTTCCGGGCGTCACGGCGGCTCAAAGCTATGGCTGGAGCGAGACCACCTGGCGGCTCGGCGAGGGCTTCGGGGTCCAGCCGGCGCCGCGTTTCAAGGTGGTGGCGCTGGATTTCGGCGTCAAGCGCAACATTTTGCGGTTGCTCGCCGAGGCCGGTTGCGCGGTCAAGGTGGTGCCCGCGACAACCGGCGCCGAGGAAATTCTCGCCGAGAAGCCCGATGGCGTTTTTCTCTCCAACGGCCCCGGCGACCCGGCGGAAACAGGCAAATACGCCGTCCCGACCATCCAGAAAATTCTGGAGGCGCGGATTCCAACCTTTGGCATTTGTCTTGGCCATCAGATGATGGCGCTCGCGGTCGGCGCACAGACAACCAAAATGCATCAGGGCCATCACGGCGCCAATCATCCGGTGCAGGATTTCACCACTCACAAGGTGGAAATCGTCTCGATGAACCATGGTTTCGCGGTCGATGCGGCCAGCCTGCCGGCCAACGCCGTCGAGACGCACAAGTCATTATTCGATGGCTCGAATTGCGGCATCGCCCTGACCGACCGCCCGGCCTTTTCGGTGCAGCACCATCCCGAAGCCTCGCCCGGCCCGCAGGACAGCCATTACCTGTTCGCGCGATTTGTCGAGATGATGGAAAAGCACAAGGCGGCGTGAGTGGGCCATTCGAAGGCCAGGACAAACCCGTTCGCGCCGCCTTTCTCTGCACACGTGGAGAGGGGGGAGGCCTCACTCCCTTCCACCCAATACTTCCGCCTGAAACCGCGCCCAGACTTCCGGCGGCATGGCGGCGCAATTGGCCTTGGTCGGGAATTCCACCGCGCGCACATCGGCCTTGTAGCTCTGGCTCGCCCGCCGCATGATCTCTCCAACCTCGGCATAGCGGCGGTTGTGGCGGAAGTTCTTCTCGCCATAGCCGAGCACGTCGGGGAAGACCAGCACCTGGCCGTCGGTCGACGGTCCGGCGCCAATGCCGATGGTCGCGGCTTGAACGGCCTTGGTCACGGCGCCGGCCAGTTCCAAGGGCGCAAGCTCCAGCACCAGCATGAAGATGCCCGCCGCGTCGAGCGCCTTGGCGTCGGCGAAAATTTTCGCGGCTTCGTCGAAGGTCTTGCCGTGGACGCGCCGTTCTCCTGTCTGCGGCTCATAGCCGAGATGGCCGCAGACCGGGATGCCGGCGCCATCAAGCGCGCGGACGATTTCCGGATGGGCGCCCTCGAACTTGACCGCGTCGGCGCCCGCCTGTTGCAGGACCCGGGCGCTGGCCACCGCCTGTTCCGGCGTGTCGTAAGTGGCGAAGGGCAGGTCGCCGATGACGAAAGTCTCGGGCGCGCCGCGCCGCACCGCGCGCGTGTGATGCGCCATGTCGTCGAGCGTGACCTCGCGCTCGCTGGCATAGCCCAGAATATTGACGCCGACGCTGTCGCCGACCAGAATCACATCAATGCCGGCCTCCTCCTGCGCCCGCGCCTGCGGCGCGTCATAGGCGGTCAGCATGGCGATTTTTTCCGCTCGGCGCTTCATTTCGGCAAATCTGGCAAGCACGCGCATGTCGACATCCCTGTGGTGGCGGGCCGTCCGTAGCTTACCCCGCTTCACTTGAAGCGGGGTAAGCTCCGGATTCTTTTGAGAACGCATATCCTTTTCGCAAAACCGGCGTCCACTTTTGCGGGATATGCTCTAGCCCCTGCCGGCGGCGGCGTCCATCGCGCGCAAACATGGCTTTTTTGCCAAGAGCACAATCCCGAAAAGGTGCAGACTTTTCGGAAAAGAATGTGCGGTTGAATAAGAAGC
>NZ_CAIUXT010000030.1 GCF_903903185.1 uncultured Rhodoblastus sp. | reverse complement strand
GATGGCGCTTCGCGGCGAAGCCGGCGGTCTGGCCGGACGCGTCGCCTATGGCGCGCTGTTCTGCATTGCGCTGCCGGCGGCGATGGCAGCGTGGCTGCACAGGCTTGACGCTTTTGTGCCGGCCTTGCCGATGCCGTCAGCTCGATGGGGCGCTGCTGCCGCGCGACAAACAGGATAAGAATCTCCGACAATCAGGATAAGAAAGTTTTCTGAGGCTGCTGTCTCCGGGAGGGCGAAGCCCGAGCGGGTGTGCCTGGCATGGGCACTGGATTGGAGGTGGAAGTCCTTTGCGGGGCGAGTTGGTAGCAACCGCGAGCCGGAGGCAACTGCACGCAGGGTTTGCCGTCGAGAGACGCCTATGACCTTGGCGCCGTGAGGCCGTGTGGGGAAGAAGCCCGAGGCGAACCGCAGCACCGAACGAAAGTAAACCCCCATGCAAGCCGAACCGGCCGGGTTAGCGTGTCTTCGAACGCGACGCCCGAAATCCAACCGAGGCCGAGGCGGTAATAGGGGCGGGAGCGGCGGGACATCCAGTGTTCTTACCCAGGGAGGTCTGCGTGGGTCCGCGCGAGCGGTAGACCCGAAGGAGGCAACGACGACGGGACGATGCCCACGCAGAAGTCGGATCTCTTCATATTAGCCGGGAAGCCGGTGAAAGCCGGTGGAGCAAAGGGGGAGATGGATTGAAAAAGACGGAACCACGGCAATTGAGCCTCGTGTTCGCCGACAGCCCCTCGGGGGGCGGGTCGCCCGAGCCCTCGGACGCATCCGAGCGGCGGAGCTTCCTGCTGCATAAAGCGAGGAGCAAGAAGACGACAGGTGCTGTCGCCAACGTGGCCGACGTCAGTCGGCTGCTCGAAGAAGTGGCGTCGGAAGCCAATCTGGCCAAGGCGCTGCTGAATGCAGTGCGCAATAAGGGAGCGCCGGGATTGGACGGCCAGACGGTCGAGGCGGCGGAGGCGAAAGCGCCGTCGATCATCGCTCGTTTGCGCCGCGACTTGCTGACGGAACGCTACCGGCCCGGCGATGTCCGCCGGGTCTGGCTGCCGAAGCCCGGGGGCGGGCATCGGGGGCTTGGCATTCCGAATATTGTGGACCGAACGGTTCAGCAGGCGGTTCTTCAAATATTGGAGCCGATCTTTGAGCCGACCTTCCATCCCAGCAGTCACGGTTTCCGGCCAAAGCGCGGGGCTCATACCGCCATCGCCGAAGCAACAGGATATCTGAAAGAGGGATATCAAACGGTGGTTGATCTGGATTTGGCCAAGTTTTTTGACCGAGTTCCGCATCAGCGCCTGTTGGCCCGGATCGCCGAGCGCGTGAAGGACCAACGCATACTCACTTTGGTGCGCCTGATGCTGACGGCGTCGGTGGTGATGCCGGACGGGACGAGGGTCGCCGTCAAGGAAGGAACTCCCCAAGGGGGGCCGCTTTCGCCAATGCTTTCCAATGTTGTCCTCAACGAATTGGATGGCGAACTGGCAAGGCGGGGCCTCCGGTTCGTTCGATACGCCGACGACTGTAATATCTTCGTGCGAAGCGAACGCGCCGGGCAGCGCGTCATGACATCAATCCGGAGATTCCTGGAAAACCGCATGCGGCTTCAGGTCAACGAGGAGAAGAGTGACGTTCGCAAACCGGAGGATGTCCACTTTCTTGGCTTTCGTTTCCGCTGTGCGAAGGAGGGTGAGGGCGACAAAGTCTCTGTCCTGCTCTCGCACAAGACGGAACGGCGACTGATGACGACGGTACGGGAAATGACGCCGCCAAATTGGGGGCGCTCCATCTCCTCATGCATGGAAAACATCAGCCGCTACCTGACAGGCTGGATATCGTACTTTCGGCTTTGCACGCCGGAAGCCGTAAAAGGATTGGGTGTCGTTGACGCTCACGTCCGCCGCCGGGTCAGGGCGATCATCGTCCGGCAGAAGAAGCGGCCACGCTTTCTCTATCGGCTCCTGAAAGCCAAAGGCATGAGCCCCAAGGCTGCCTATGGGTGTGCGTACTGCGGCAAAGGAGCATGGGTGAAATCGAACCGCCCGGCGATGACGAAGGCCTATTCACCGTCATGGTTTGACGGGCGCATGGCCTCGCTCAAAGCCCTGTGGAACGATCTCAACCTACCGCGGGTATCGGCCCAGCTATCGCTGGAGTTCTGACATATCGATCCAAAGAGCCGGATGCGGGCCCGCATGTCCGGTTCTGGGAGAGGCGTGGTGGAGCAATCCCCACGCCTACTCGACGCACAGCCCCGCGGCGAGGCGTTTTTTCTGAAGCCTTCTGGTGATCGCGGCGGGTCGGGTATTCGGGGATTTTTCCGCATTGGAGGAATCGCCTTGTGCCCGGCCGCCACGTAACCGACCACCAGATGAGGCTTTTCATGAAGTTCCGTCAGACCAAGCCAGTCGCCGTCGCGGCGGCCAAGGCGTCGTTCAGCGCCGCCACGGCCTATCGCATCGAACAAGACCCCCGCCTGCCATCAGCAAAGAAAGAGCCGCGCGAACGGCGGCGCCCTGATCCGCTCAGCGCCATTTTCGAGCAAGAAGTCGTGCCTATATTGGCGGAGGCGCCGGGCCTGCGGCCGATTGCGATCTTTGAGGAGATGATCCGTCGCCATCCCGAACTCGGGCATGGAATCCGCCGCACGCTGGAGCGGCGCGTTCGCGCGTGGCGCGCGCTGCATGGCGCCGAACGCGAGGTGATCTTCCGCCAGACGCATGAACCCGGGCGCATGGGCCTATCCGACTTTACCGATATGGGCGACCTCGCCGTCACCATCGGCGGCGTGGCTCTTGATCACCGGCTCTATCACTTCCGCCTCGTCTATTCCGGCTTTGAACACGCCCATGTCGTGCTCGGTGGCGAAAGCTTCGTCGCTTTGGCGGAAGGACTGCAAAACGCCCTTTGGGCGCTCGGCGGGGCGCCGTTCGAACACCGCAGCGACAGCCTCTCCGCCGCGTTCCGCAATCTCGACAAGGACGCGCGTGAGGATCTGACCCGGCGCTACGACGATCTATGCGCCCATTACGGCATGACGCCGACCCGCAACAACAAGGGCGTCGCCCACGAGAACGGCTCCGTCGAAAGCTCGCACGGCCATATCAAGGCGATCATCAAGGACGCGCTGCTGATGCGCATAAGCGCCGACTTCGAGGATCTGCCCGCCTACCGCCGGTTCGTCGACGAGATCGTCAGCCGCCGCAACGCCCGCCATCGTCCGCGCATCGAAGTCGAGCGCGCCCAGTTGAAGACCCTGCCAGAGCGGCGCACCAGCGATTACGAGGAGGTCGGCGTCCACGTCACTTCTTCGGGCGGCTTCACCTTGCGCAAGGTGTTCTACTCAGTCCCCTCGCGCCTGATCGGGCATCGGCTGCGGGTGCGGCTTCATGACGACCGCCTCGACGTGTTCATCGGCGGCACGCCGCTCATGACCCTGTCGCGCGGGCGCGCCCATCCTTCCGGCAGGCACGCCCATGTCGTCAATTACCGCCATGTCATCCATGCCTTGCGCAAGAAGCCGATGGCGCTGCTGAACCTGGTCTATCGCGACCAACTATTTCCGCGCGAGGCGTTCCGGCGCACGTTCGACGCCTTGCTGGAGCGCCTGCCAGACCGGCAGGCCTGCCGCATCATGGTCGATCTTCTCGCCCTTGCCCATGATCGCGGTTGCGAAGCCGAACTGGCCGATGCGCTCGCCGCGGGGTTGAACGCCAACGACTTGCCCGACATGGAGGCGCTGCGCGCCAGGTTCACGCCCGATCCCGCAAGAGTTCCGACGGTGGTCGTCACCTTGGCGCCGCTTCAGTCCTACGAGGCCCTCCTCGACGACAGCCAGATGGGAGACGCCGCATGAGCGCGCCACAGACCCCCATCGACGCCGCAAGGCTGAGCCTGCTCCTCAACGAACTGCGCCTGCCAGCGATCAAGGTGCTATGGCCGCAGTTTGCCGAGACCGCTGACAAAGAAGGCTGGCCCGCCGCCCGCTTCCTCTCCGCCATCGCTGAGCATGAACTCGCCGAACGCGACCGCCGCCGGATCGAAAGGCATCTTGCCGAGGGCAAGCTTTTGCCAGGAAAGACGCTGGAGACCTTTGCGTTCGAAGCTGTGCCGATGATCTCCAAAGCCCAGGTCATGGCGATTGTCGCTGGCGACGCCTGGCTCGGCAAGGGCGCCAACATTTTGTTGTTCGGGCCGCCCGGCGGAGGCAAGAGTCATCTTGCATCCGCCATCGGTCTCGCCTTGATCGAAAACGGCTATCGGGTTCTGTTCACCCGAACCACTGATCTGGTGCAGAAGCTGCAAATCGCCCGGCGTGACCTCGGCCTCGAAGCCGCGATCGACCGCCTCGACCGTTTCGACCTGCTCATCCTCGATGATCTGGCCTACGTCACCAAGGACCAGGCCGAAACCAGCGTGCTGTTCGAACTGATCAGCGCCCGCTACGAACGGCGATCCATGCTGATCACCGCCAACCAGCCCTTCGGCGAATGGAACAAGGTCTTTCCAGATCCCGCCATGACGCTCGCCGCCGTCGACCGTCTCGTCCACCACGCCACGATCTTCGAGCTGAATGTCGAAAGCTATCGCCGCCGCCAGGCCATCGAACGAAAACGGGGCCCGGGACGGCCGACAAACCAGGCGACGCCAGCCAATCTCGCCGAGGCCGATCTCGCTGATTGACGCGCCGCGACAATCAACATCGAAAAGCGCTTGCGCGCGTCAATCAACACAGCGAATATCGGCGTCGCCGCGACACCGGATTCTCATCCTGATTGTCGCGCGCCCCTCACCCAGATTGTCGCGCTACACCTCGCCGACGCCCAGCTCGTCCAGAACCAAAACACAATCCGTCGCCGACGCCGCCAAGCCCTCAAGGCCGTTGGCTGTTGAGCGCCACGACCGGATGAAGCCTCCGCGCGCCTCACCACGACCCCAGACTGATGCGCCCGCCGCGAGGATCGTGGACTTGCCGCACGACGACGACCCGACCAGATGGACGCCACCTCCCTCTGCCTCTACAAGCTGCATCAACGGGCCGGCGAGCGCCGCGCTGACGCCAACCACTGGCAGGACGTGACCGGAAGTCAGATTGCCAACACCGCGTTTCCAGTCGTCCAGCGAGCCCGCCGAAGAGTATGGCCCATGCGCCGCGGCGTCGAGAGCAACGGCTTCGCCGGCTCCCCCGCCTATGGTTTCTTCTGGCAAGACAAAAACCATGCGTCCGCCGATCTCGTGCCAGCCCGTGCGGCCGACGACGGTGACGCGTGCGCCGACGCTGACGCTGACAAGATAATCTGCGAACTCCCGATGCCGCTCCCGATTGATCTTGAGGCCATTACCAGCAAGATCGGCGCAAAGCGCGGTCGGCTCGCCGTGCAAATCCGCATCCGCCGCGTGACGCATATGAACGCGGCCGTCGCTATCTTTGAAGCGCAATTGCTTACCCCACCCCCTGCCGTGCGGGTCGCGACAGTGGCCCAGCACTTCAAAGGGCGCGCTGATCCAATGCGTTTCGATATTGACGTTTTTGCCCCGCGTGATCGTGACCTCTTTGGTGAGGCCATCGCCCGCATCCATCGTGAAGGGACCGAAGGACATGTATCCGCCTGTCGTCGAATTGGCGCCTGCCGAGCGAAGCGGATCGCGTCCGAGGTTAATGGGCGATTTGCACGTCTGGACGCAGCCGGCGCATTTCATCTCGGGAAATTCTCGAAACGTCGCGCAGAGCGCGGGGCCGGTCGTCCAACGGTCAATCTTGTCTTGCGTTTCTTCCTGATTATAGCGCGGATCGCGGCAGCTAATCTCATGGCAGAGCGCTTCCCCCTCGACCGTGTATTTCAGGACACCCATCGCATCGCGCCACGCGGGCTCGCCGACACCCTTGCCGGCCGCGATATGAGCCAGGGTTGCGCAGCGCTCGAAAATCTTCATCGCCGACGACGGAGGAAAATAATCCTTGCTGGCAACGTTCGCCGCCAGTCCTTCAACGGGCTTAGTTGCCGTGCGCGCAACAGCGTCGAGCGTCAGCCCCAACCTCTCGACGAGGTCCGCAACTGAGTAAAGCGCTTGGCTCGGGTCCATATGTTTGGGAGCGAACGTGACCATAAACGTGTCATGCTTGTTGTGACAGAAACCGGGTAGGCGCATCACACGCCCGACATCGTTCACAGCCAAATCAGTTCCGAATTTCGACGCTATGGCCCTTTGAATCGGCGCGAATTGCTCCAGCGAGCAGTCTTTCACAAGCCAGTAAACATGATAATTGCCGGGCGACGATTCGATGCAGATATGCGGCTTTAACGCCAGCAGCGGCTCCAGAGGCGCGCCGTCCGTGTCTGCAAAGACGGCGACGATCTCCGTGATGTTTTCCTTGCCGATTCCCTTGCCGTCGGTTCGGTTGATGGTTACGAAAACGCCAGCCCCTTCGGCGTTTAGACGTTGGAGGACGTAGGCGTGCTCAACCAGCGACCCCTTGAACGTGCGAGTAAGACGCTTTTCCCCGCGTTTCTGCCCCTCTCCAAAGGTCCGGAAATCCCCTTTGGCGCGGTCGGGATCGAGCATTTTGAAGAACGCGAGGCCCATTTTCAGGGCCAGCGCGACTTTAGAGTCGACGATTGTTAGCGGATCGTGCGCGTTCATCACACGATCTCCGGGCTGAGGAGACGCGCCAACCGGGCGATATGCGGTTGGAAGCCGGGCACAGACCAAGCCCTCAAGAGGCATAAAACGTCTTTGGGGGTCCCTGCATCTAAGTGCGCCTTATCCGCCTCCTCTATAAGGCGAATGAAAGCATTAATCGGAGAAGTTAAGAGAGCCGCGCGGCGTTCGATTTCCGCATCCAAAGCCTTAGCTCGGCTTGCCGCTTGCGAACTTTTGCAAGGCAAAGTAAGTTCGTTATTCATCTTGGTATTCCTTAAATTTCTCCAGCCGCTGGCGTTTGATCCGCTCGGCGGGCCGTTCCATTAGGCGGCGCGGTGGGCCTTCAAGTCAGCGACGCGCGCACCAACGCGGCGCTCGGAAAGCTGAATTGTCGGAAGCTTTTCAGAGGCGTGCAGTCGGCGCACAGTCGAAAGCGAAACGCCGAGAAAGGCCGCAGCTTGCTTAAGGTTCAAGATTTGATCGTCGTGCAGCCTCGCCGGCAGCGCAGCCGGGAGCGATGACTTTTTGCCGGTAATATCTGGGCGGGTCATTTGTCTCCTCCAACTTTGTGGAGGCATCCTCGGTCAGGAGCGGCCTTAAGTCCCTTGCCGCAATTCGCGGAGTTACGGAAAGATTGGTGATCTTAAAATATGTCTTCTAATACGGTCTCTTATCGCCTTTTCAGCCGTAGCATCCTGAGTCAGCTCATGCTCGACTTGTCCCGCGAGCGCGGGAAGACGCTTTAGTGCGCGGCGAAGCAATCTTTCCGTCGCTGTAACGGCGTTCGTGTTATCATCGGAGCGTTCGATCCAGCGACCCAAGTCTGCCTTTGTCGGACGCGAATTTTGACCCCGCCATGCAAGTAACTCGCAGTACTCGACAATCTTCAAATCTTTATAGCTATTAAAATCTCCAGAATTAAATTCACCATTCAATGCCGGAGTTCCCCGCTTGCGGACGAGCGAGGCGACCTCTTTGCGAACCACCCTCAACCATCGATCAAAATCCGCAATGATGCAATCGTTGGGCGCGTTCAGGTTGACGGTAAAGGACGCGTAGGGGCCGCCGATTTGAACGAGTTCTCCATTTTTGACGACTATTCTTTGGTCGTCGCTGTGTAACCTGAGGTCATGCTGCACGGATAGGCAATGCAGGTGCGAAATTTCCTCAAGCCATTGCGCTGCGGTGCTTATCCGCCTGACGCGCGCAGTAGTCGCCTTCAGCATTTCCGCCACCTGCGGCGGTGGTTCGGTTCTCACCCCGCGCATGCGCGGCTGGCGCTTCGCCATCGTCAGACCCCCTCAACCATCGCGGCGACATGATCGCCCCAAAGGATCAGCGCCGCTTTTTTCTCAGCCGTATAGGACGATCGGTTGTAGACGCCAGCGACGCCTGCCCGTGAGCCTGAAATATGGTTCAGCACGGCTTCAATGACATGTGGCAAAACGCCAAGGTCAGCCATCCGCGTTGCGCAGGTCCGGCGCAGGTCATGCAACCGCCACGGCGTCAGCTTCGCCCCCTCGCCAGTCTGCCCTGGCGCGTTGGTTATGCGCCCGTCGAGCGCGCTCTTGCCCTTAGACCAGCCCGAAAACGACCCATCGCCAGCACCGAAAACAAGATCACGCCCCTCGCGCCGGATCAGCCCTTTAAGGATCGACACAGCCGCCACCGCCAGCGGCACGTCATGCGGTCTGGCGTTTTTGGTCCGCGCCGCGCCGATGCGCCATATGCCGACATCAAGGTCCAGTTCTGACCACAACATACCGCCCACTTCCTCGCGCCGCTGGCCGGTCAGGATAAGAACCCGGACAATCGCGCCGTAGTCGCCGCCGCCCGCATGTCGCCATATCAGACCAATCTCCCCGTCGGTAAGCACTCGGTCACGCGCAACCTCATTCGCCGCTTTGTTCGTGCCTATGACCGGATTGGCGTCGGCTAGCCCTTCGCCCATAGCCCACGAAAAGAATGCCGACAGCGCGGCGCGCGAACGGTTAGCGCCTATAGGACCGGAATTTGTCGCGATCTTACCGAGTTCGGTGGCGACGTGCTGCCGCGCGACCCCACGAAGCTCGCGTATGTGCAGCGCCTTCCAGTGCTTCCGTAAATGCAGGTCCACGCCGTAGTATGTTGAGGGTTTGAGCCGTTGCTCGGCAAACTGCAAATACGTCTCTACGGCGTCGCCAACGGTGAGTTCTTTGGGCTTAGGCTTGCGGGCCTCTATTTTATCGGCTTGTGGGTCATGGCCAAGATGGACCTTGGCGAGCACCTCTTTCGCCGCCTTGCGCGCCGCGTCCGCGTCGAGCGTTTCGACCGTTCCGAGCGTAACCCGCCGCTGTGCAGCGCCGACGCGGTATTGCGCGATCCATGTCCTCTTGCCCCCTTCTCTGATCCGCAGACCGAACCCCGCGAGGGCGTCATCAAAAAATATTTTGTCGGCCACGCCGTCAGGGAGGGTTATGAACCGAAAAGTCTTCTGAATCAGTTTCATAGCGCGCTTTCATGGGAAACATATGGGAAGCAAAGAGTCGAGCTATCGTGACACCTTGCGATGCCGCGTGCTTCCCAAGATCTAAGGGTATTATAAATTTGTCAATGACTTATTGGCATCCTGACCGCTCTTGATCACTTATGATGCTGTATCCTCTAAGATTGTGGATCTAGAGGTCCCCCGTTCAAGCCGGGGTGGCGGTACCATCGAATGCGCAACCTGCAAAATTCAACAACGCGACAAAGTTGAACCTGGGCTTTCATCGCATCGGGCGAAAAAGGCTTGCGCGCGGGCGGCTTGTTTCCTATGCCAGAGCTTGGGCGCCCTTCGTTCGCGGGCTCGACACATGTGTGAACTCCTGGGCATGAACGCGAATGTCCCGACCGACATTCGTTTTTCTTTCGCCGCGCTGGCGCGGCGCGGCGGCGAGACCGGCCCGCACCGCGACGGCTGGGGCATCTCCTTCTATGAGGGTAGAGCGGCGCGCGCCTTCCACGATCCGCAGCCTTGCGCCAATTCCGATATGGCGCGGTTCATTGGCGCCCATCCGATCAAGAGCGGCATTGTCATCGCCCATATCCGCCAGGCCAATCGCGGCCGCGTCGCCCTGGCCAACACCCATCCTTTTTCGCGCGAACTCTGGGGCCGGACCTGGACCTTCGCCCATAACGGGCAATTGCGCGGCATCGGCGCGCTGCCACTCGATTTCTATGCGCCGATCGGCGCCACCGACAGCGAGCGGGCGTTCTGCTGGATGCTCGACCAGCTTCGCCAGCGCTTCGAGAGCCTGCCGCCGCCGCACACGCTCGACCGCGAAGTCGCCGCCCTGAGCGCGCGTCTCGCGCGGCTCGGCGTGTTCAACATGCTGCTCTCGGACAGCCGCACGCTCTACGCCTTCTGCGGCAAGAAACTTTCCTGTCTGACCCGCCGCGCGCCCTTCGGCGAGGCGACGCTGATCGAC
This sequence comes from uncultured Rhodoblastus sp., assembly GCF_903903185.1. GTDB lineage: Bacteria > Pseudomonadota > Alphaproteobacteria > Rhizobiales > Beijerinckiaceae > Rhodoblastus. The sequence continues at coordinate 22,829 of NZ_CAIUXT010000030.1, read as the reverse complement.
GAGGACCGCAAGGTCAATTTCGCCGAGGAGACCAGCCCCGACGATTGCGTCACCGTGGTCGCCACCGGGCCGCTGACCAGCGACGAGGTCTGGACCCCGATCAAGCCGGGAACCCTGCTCGCGCTGCGCGAGGGAAAAGTCGCCGCCTCGATCTTCACCGAACCGGCCGGCGGCGAAAAATCCCTGGCCGTCAGGCAGATCAACAGGAAATCCGCCCGATGCTGATTAACGGCAAGCCGAGCACGACCATCTGGCCGGACCCGGACGGCGAAGGCGTGTTCATCCTCGACCAGACCCGCCTGCCCCATGCCGTCGTCCCCGTGTTGCTGCGCGACCTTCCCGACGCGGCCAAGGCGATCCGGGACATGTGGGTGCGCGGCGCCCCGCTGATCGGCGTCACCGCCGCCTTTGGCCTCGCCCTGGCGATGCGCCGCGACACCGGCGACGCCTTCCTGCGCGAGGCGGCGGAAATTTTGCGCGCAACCCGGCCGACCGCCGTCAATCTCAACTGGGCGCTGGCGCGCATGACCGGCTTTCTCTCGCAGATGCCGCCGGAGTTGCGCCGCGACGCCGCCTTTTTGCTGGCGAAGAAAATGGCGGCGAACGACATCGCCTGCAACGAGGCGATCGGCGAACACGGGCTGGCGCTCATTCGCGCCGCGCAGGCGCGGCGCGGCGGCGCGGCGGTGCGGATCCTCACCCATTGCAACGCCGGCTGGCTCGCCACCGTCGATTGGGGCACGGCGACGGCGCCGATCTACAAGGCGCAAGCCGCCGGCATCGACCTGCATGTCTTTGTCGACGAGACCCGTCCGCGCAACCAGGGCGCCTCGCTGACCGCTTTCGAACTCGGACAGCAGCATATTCCCCATACGCTGATCGTCGATAACGCCGGCGGCCATCTGATGCAGCGCGGCGAGGTTGACCTCGTTCTCGTCGGCGCCGACCGCATCGCCGCCAATGGCGACGCCTGCAACAAGATCGGCACCTATCTGAAGGCGCTCGCCGCGCGCGATTGCGGCGTTCCCTTCTATGTCGCGGCGCCCGTCTCGACCTTCGACCGGACGCTGGCCGAAGGAAGCCTGATCCCGATCGAGGAGCGGGCGCAGGAGGAAGTGACGCAAATTTCCGGCGCGGCGGCCAATGGCGAGATCGTCTCCGTGCGGCTCGCGCCGAAAACCACCCCAGCGCGAAATCCCGGCTTCGACGTCACCCCGGCGCGGCTGGTCAGCGGCATCATCACCGAAAAAGGCCTCTTCTCCGCCGACACCGAAGCCCTGGCGAAACTCGTCGCGTAACCGTTGCGCGGTCCCGTCGCCCCGGCGCCGACGGGCGTTGAACCTTTGAAACCGCCGAAAGCTCAGCCGCCGGTGTGGCTCATATGCCGGGCGACCGGCGATGGCGCGCCGGACCGGTCGATGACAAAATCATGCCCCTTCGGCTTGCGCGCGATCGCCGCGCGAATCGCCTGTCGCAGCCCTTCGTCGGTCGGGTCGTCGCGCAAGGGCGCGCGCAAATCGGCGGCGTCCGATTGTCCGAGGCACAGGTAAAGCGTTCCCGTGCAGGTGACGCGGACGCGGTTGCAGCTTTCGCAGAAATTATGGGTCAGCGGCGTGATGAAGCCCAGTCGCCCGCCGGTTTCGCCGACACGGAAATAGCGGGCCGGCCCGCTCGTGCAATAAGCGCTTTCCACAAGCGTGAATTTTTCGGCCAGCCGGCGCCTGACAAGGTCGAGCGGCAGGTATTGATCGGCGCGGCGCTCGATTTCGCCCATCGGCATGATTTCGATGAGGCTCAAATCGAAACCGCGCCCATGCGCCCAGACGATCATCGACCCGATCTCGTCTTCGTTGAAATTTTTTACGGCGACCGTGTTGATCTTGACGGAAAGCCCGGCGCGCTGCGCAGCGTCAATGCCGCGCAGCACCTGTTGCAGATCGCCGCGACCGGTGATGGCGCGGAATTTCCGGCAATCGAGCGTGTCGAGCGAGACATTGATTCGCCGGACGCCGCAATCGGCGAGTTTTTGCGCGAACTCGGCCAGACGCGAGCCATTGGTCGTCAGCGTCAATTCGTCGAGCCGCCCGGAATCGAGATGACGGGACAATTGTTGAAACAATTTGAGCACATCGCGGCGCATCAGCGGCTCGCCGCCGGTGAGTCGCAATTTGCGGGTCCCGAGATCGACGAAGGCCGAGCAGAGCCGGTCAAGCTCGCCAAGCGTCAGCACCTCGCTTTTCGGCAGGAAGGTCATGTCCGGCGACATGCAATAGGCGCAGCGAAAATCGCAGCGGTCGGTGACCGACACCCGCAGATAGGAGATGGCGCGTCCAAAAGGATCGACCAGCGTCGGGACGACGGGCGATTCGTCGCGCGCGCAATTGTGCTTGAGGGGGTCGGGAACCGCAATCGTCACGTCTCAAAACCCCATTTCATTGGGCGCCGGCGCAGCGGCGGCGTCGAGCGGGCGCCCGGTTTGATGGCGTCCAGCGGAAATCCGCCGCTCCCGCGCCTCGCTTTTGTGCGGACGCGCGGGCGCGGAGATGAGCCCGCCGGCGCCCATCCGCCGGATGTCGCGGCTCGTCACCGGCACGCGCGCCAGCAGGCGATGCAGCACCCAGTCGAAACCGTTCTCCTTGCAGGATCTGGCGCAGCCGGGCGCGCCAAGCACCGGCGTCGCGTCACCGAGACGGGCGAGCAGCAGCAGATTGCCCGGATCGACCGGCATGCCGAATTGCACGATATGCCCGCCGCAGGCCTCGATGGCGGCGGGAATGACATCGCGGCGGTCGGTGATGGCGGAAGCGCCGAAGACAATCACCAGATCGCAAGACCTTGAGAGGCGCGCAATGTTCCGCGCCAGCGCCGGCGCCTCGTGCGCCACCCGCTCCTCGGCGGCGATGACGGAGCCCGACGCGGCGATGCGGTCCGCCAGAACCATCAACGTCTTGTCGATGGCGCTGGATTTGAGCCCCGGCAGCAGCGTCGAGACGACGCCGATTCGCTGCGGCTGGTAAGGGGCCGTCGAAATCCGTCCCTCGCGCGCGACCGCGAGCGCCGCCGCGAGGCTCGACTGCGCCACGGCGAAGGGGATGATCTTGACGGTCGCCACCATCTCGCCTTCAAGCACAACGGCCATCGGCGCGACGGTCGCCAGCGTGATCGCCTCGTCCACGTCGTTGAGCCGGTCGATAAGGCCCCGGTCGGCCAGGAAGATTCCGTCGCGTTGCGCATGGAGATTGACCCGGCCGGTCATGGGCGCGCGAATCGCCAGATGGTCGCCGGCCAGCGCCCCGGCGACAGCGAGAGCGGCGGCGTCCTCGCCGACCTCGCCCGGCTCCATCCGCGCCACGACAATCTCTTCGACACCAAGACCACGCAGCGCCGCGACATGGCCGGCGGTGACGATTTCGCCCTTGTCGAGGACCAGCGGACCGAATTTGAGCCGGTGGGCGACGATGCCGCCCAGGCTATGCTCGATCGCAACGGCGCCGAATTTCATGCGAAACGCTCCTGCAAATTCCTCGGCGGCGGATGACGCAATTCGGTTGCGCCCATAGCCGAAGCGCGATCTTGAATTCACCTGGCGCGCTGCGCGAAGAGGCGTCGGAGTTGGCCAGGATTTGCCCGAGCGCAGATTCTCTCTCAAATTATTGTGACAAGGAGCGTCCAATTTCGGCCGGCGGGCGACAATGATTTTTGTTCGATGCGGGCGCCCCGCGCACGAAACGACAGCCAGAGCGCACGAATTGCGGCGCCGGTCGCGCCGGTCTTCACGAAATGCCGACGCGATGGCCAGACGGAAGCTGTCTCGGCGCCCCCTGCGAGGCTCTTTGCATTTGCGCCGAAATCCCCGATATTGCTCTCAACAAACGCGGTCGAAGAATCGCGACTCTGGGGAGAGCGGGCAGGGATGGGACATGAACCCTGGCTGGTGGCGCTGTCGGTCGCCATGGCCATACAGGGCAGTTACGTTGGCTTGCAGCTCGCGGGAAACCTGAACGCGTCCTCGCTGTTGTCGCGGAGGTTGCGGCTGGTCGGCTCCGCGACGGCTTTCGCGGTCGGCATCTGGTCGATGCATTTCATCGGCATGCTCGCCGCCCGATTGCCGGCGGGCGTCGATTTCCTCGTCCTGCCGACCCTGATCTCCTTCCTGATCTGCGTCATTGTCGTCGGCCTGGCGGTTTGCGCCCTGCACATGGGGGGATCGCCGCGTCTGCGCCTGGCGCTCGGCGCGCTCGCCATGGGCAGCGGCATCTTCATCATGCATTACGTCGGCATGGTCGCCGTTCACGCCAATGCGCTGATGGTTCACGACTATTTTCAAATGGCGCTGGCCTTCGGCATCGCCGTCCTGACCAGCGGCTTCGCGCTCTGGCTGTTGAACCGTCCGGCGGGAGGCGTGCCGGTCTGGCTCGCGGCCTGCGTGCTGGGCCTGGCTGTTTCGGGCATGCATTACACCGCCATGACGGGGACCTCCTTTACCTTGTGCGAGGCGCCCGCCGGCGCCAGCCCGCCGGCTTTGTCGCGCGATACCTTGGCCATTATCGTCGCCCTGATCGGCTTCTCGGTGTCGGGGAGTTTTCTGCTTTCGCTGCTGCCGGACGACAAAAAGCCGGCGCCGGCCGAGCGCGCCGCCCCGTCGCCCACGGCTGTTCCCGCCCCGGCGCTGGCCGTTTCCGCGCCCGTGAGCGCGGCGCCCGCAATTGCCGCCGCAAACGCATCGCCGGAAAGCGATTCGGGCGCCGTCTCGCGCCTCGGCCCGGCCAGCCCTCCGCCGGTGACCAATTATGAAAGCATCATCGTCGAGAAGGACGGCAAGCCGCGCCATATTCTGTTCGACGATATCCGCTCGGTGCGCGCCAATGCGCATTACACCTTCATTTCCGACGGCGCGCAGGAATATTTCTGCAAATTGTCGATCGGCGGCGTCGAGACTCTGCTGGCCTCGCCGCGCTTCATGCGGGTGCATCGCAGCTTTATCGTCGCCCTCGCCTTTGTCTCCGGCGTGCGCCGGCAAGGCGAAAACGGCTTTGTCGATATTGCGGGCGCGAAGGTGCAATGCAGCATTCCCATTGCGCGCGGACGTATTGCGGCGCTGCGTCAAAGAATTGAAGGCGAAAAAATGCCGGTCCGGCTCGCACGCGATCCGCCATTCGTGAAAACCGCGCCGCAATAGCCGCATTTCGTGCAAGCCGCTCCTCATTTGGCGCCCGAACGACGCGCTTGAGCCAATTGCCATTGTTGCTGCACCGCGATGGCGGCGACCCTCCGAAAACACGAAACGTCGGAGGAATCGATGATCCCGGGCGCATTCACCTATCACAGACCGAAGTCGATCGACGAGGCCGCCGCGCTGTTGACGAGCCTTGGCGAAGAGGCCCGGCCGCTGGCGGGCGGCCATAGTCTCATCCCGATGATGAAGCTGCGGATGGCGACGCCCGAACATCTCGTCGATCTCGCCGGCATTCCCGAACTCAAGGGCGTCTGCCAGAACGGCGGCGATATCATCATCGGCGCGATGACCACCCAGGCCGAGTTGATCGCCTCCGAACTTCTGGCGGCGCAGGTCCCGATTTTGCGCGAGACGTCGCTGGTTATCGCCGATCCGCAGATTCGCTATTGCGGGACGCTGGGCGGCAATGTCGCCAATGGCGATCCGGGCAATGACATGCCGGCGGTGATGATGACGCTCGACGCCCGCTACACGATTGTCGGCGAGAAGGGCCGCCGCGTCATCCCGTCGCGGGAGTTCTATCAGGGCGCTTATTACACCGCGCTGGAACCCGGCGAATTTCTGGTCTCGGTCACGATCCCGGCCCTGCCTGACGGTCATGGCTTCGCCTATGAAAAGATGAAGCGCAAGGTCGGCGACTACGCCACCGCCGCCGCAGCTGTCGTCCTGACCAAAAAAGACGGCGTCATCGCGACCTGCGCGCTGGCCCTGACCAATGTCGGCGACACCGCGCTGTTTGCCGAGGAGGCCGCGCAAATCCTGATCGGCTCGCGCCTCGATGCGGCGAGTCTCGCCCGGGCGGCGGCGGCGGCGGAAGCCATCGCCGCGCCGGCGACCGACGGGCGCGGCACGGCCGCCTACCGCACCAGCATCGCCGGCGTCATGGTCGCCCGCGCTGTGCGCCGCGCCTTCGAGCGCGCCTGAACCGCTTCAAGACATTCGAAGAGAGGGCGAAATGTCAAAGATTCAGAAGATGCATGTCACGATGACCGTCAATGGCGAGACGGTCGAGGGGCTCGTCGAGCCGCGAACCCTGCTGATCCATTTCATCCGCGAGCACTTGCTGCTCACCGGCGCCCATATCGGCTGCGACACCGGCCATTGCGGCGCCTGCACGCTCGATATTGACGGCAAGTCCGTCAAATCCTGCACCATGTTCGCCGTCCAGGCCGAAGGGTCCTCGATCGTCACCATCGAGGGCTTGGCGGCGCCCGATGGAACGCTGCACGCGCTTCAGGAGGGTTTCCGGATGATGCACGGGCTGCAATGCGGCTACTGCACGCCGGGCATGATTCTGCGCGCCCACCGGCTCCTGATCGAAAACCCGAACCCGACCGAGGCCGAAATCCGCTTCGGCATTTCCGGCAATCTCTGCCGCTGCACCGGCTACCAGAATATCGTCAGGGCGATCCAGTACGCCGCGGCAAAGCTTAACGGCACACAATTTCAGGAGGCCGCGGAATGAACGACCTGACCCCCACCAAGGAACAGCGCGAAGCCCGGCTCGAAGGCATGGGCTGCAAGCGCAAGCGCGTCGAGGACATCCGCTTCACCCAGGGCAAGGGCAATTATGTCGATGACATCAAGCTGCCCGGCATGTTGTTCGGCGATTTCGTCCGCTCGACCTATGCCCACGCGCGCATCAAACGCATCGACACATCCAAGGCGAAGGCTCTGCCCGGCGTTCGCGCCGTCCTGACCGCCGACGATCTGAAGCCTTTGAACCTGCATTACATGCCGACGCTCGCCGGCGATGTCGCCGCCGTGCTCGCCGACGAAAAAGTGCTGTTCCAGAACCAGGAAGTCGCCTTTGTCGTCGCCGACGACCGCTATATCGCCGCCGACGCCATCGAACTGGTCGAAGTCGAATATGAGGAGCTTGAGCCGCTCACCAACCCCTTCAAGGCGATGGACGCCGACGCGCCTTTGCTGCGCGAGGACATCAAGGGCAAGATGGAAGGCGCCCACGGACCGCGCAAACATTATAATCACATCTTCAACTGGCAGGTCGGCGACCGGGAGGCCGCCGACGATATCTTCGCCAGCGCGCCGGTCAAGACCAAGGACACCTACTGGTATCACCGGACCCATCCGTCGCCGCTCGAAACCTGCCAGAGCCTCGCCTCCTACGACAAGGTCACCGGCCATCTGACGATCTACGGCACGTTTCAGGCGCCTCATGTCGTGCGCACCGTGGTCTCGATGCTGTCGGGCATTCCCGAGAGCAAGGTCCATGTGATCGCCCCCGACATTGGCGGCGGATTCGGCAACAAGGTCGGCGTCTATCCCGGCTATGTCTGCTCGATCGTCGCCTCCATCGTCCTCGGCAAGCCGGTCAAATGGGTCGAGGACCGGATGGAAAACCTGTCCACCACTTCCTTCGCCCGCGACTATCACATGACCACCGAACTGGCATCGACCCAGGACGGAAAGATTCTCGGCATGCGCTGTTACGTGCTGGCCGATCACGGCGCTTTCGACGCCTGCGCCGATCCCACCAAATGGCCTGCCGGCTTCATGAATATCTGCACCGGCTCCTACGGTATTCCGGTCGCCCATCTGGAGGTGGACGGCGTCTATACCAATAAGGCCTCGGGCGGCGTCGCCTATCGCTGCTCCTTCCGGGTAACGGAAGCCGTCTACGCCATCGAGCGCGCGGTCGAAGTGCTGGCGCAGAAACTGGGCATGGATTCCGCCGACCTGCGCCTGAAGAATTTCATCCGGCGCGAGCAATTCCCCTACAAGTCGGCGCTCGGCTGGGAATATGATTCGGGCGACTATCATCTGGCGATGAACAAGGCGATGGAGGCCGTCGGCTATCGCCAGTTGCGGGCCGAGCAGGCGGAAAAGCGCGCCGCCTTCCAACGCGGCGAAACCCGCGAAGTCATGGGGATCGGCGTTTCCTTCTTCACCGAGATCGTCGGCGCCGGCCCGTCGAAAAACTGCGACATTCTCGGTGTCGGCATGTTCGACTCCTGCGAAATCCGTATTCACCCGACCGGTTCGGCGATTGCGCGCATGGGCACCAAAAGTCAGGGCCAGGGCCATGAGACCACCTATGCCCAGATCGTCGCCACCGAACTCGGCATTCCCGCCGACCAGATTCAGGTCGAGGAGGGCAATACCGACACCGCGCCCTATGGGCTTGGCACCTATGGATCGCGTTCGACCCCCGTCGCCGGCGCGGCCATCGCCATGGCGTCACGGAAAATCCGCGCCAAGATGCAGATGATCGCCGCCCATCTGCTCGAAGTGCATCACAACGACCTCGACTGGGATATCGACGGCTATCAGGTCAAGGGCCTGCCCGAGAAGCGGATCGGCGTGAAGGAAATCGCCTGGGCCGCCTATCACCAGCCAATTCCCAATCTCGAACCGGGTCTTGAGGCGGTCAATTATTACGATCCGCCCAATATGACCTATCCGTTCGGCGCCTATTTCTGCGTGATGGACATAGATGTCGATACCGGCGCCGCCAAGGTCCGGCGGTTCTATGCGCTCGACGATTGCGGCACGCGCATCAATCCGATGATCATCGAGGGCCAGGTGCATGGCGGGCTGACCGAAGCCTTTGCGGTCGCGATGGGACAGGAGATCCGCTACGACGCCGCCGGCAATGTCATGGGCGCGTCCTTCATGGACTTCTTCGTGCCGACCGCCGTCGAGACGCCGCATTGGGAAACCGACTTCACGGTCACGCCCTCGCCGCACCATCCCATCGGCGCCAAGGGCGTCGGCGAGAGCCCGCATGTCGGCGGCGTCCCCTGTTTCTCCAATGCGGTCAACGACGCCCTCTCGTTCTGCGGCTCGGTGCATATCGACATGCCCCACGACGCCTGGCGGATCTGGGAAGCCGCCGAGAAACTGGGCCTGCACAAGGCGGCATGAGGGGGAGGGGCCCTGTCTCTGGGGGACAGGGCCCAACGGCGTTCGGCCCGCCGAACCGGCCCGAGGAAAGTTTGAGCGCATGACTTCGATGTTTCCGGTTCGCCATGAGATCCGCGAGCGCCTCGCCGCCGTCGGCTATATCGCCGACAGCGACCTTGCGACCGCGCTCTGGCTGATGGAGCTGCTCAACCGGCCGCTGCTGCTCGAAGGCGAGGCGGGCGTCGGCAAGACGGAAGTCGCCAAGGCGCTTGCCGCCGTCCATGGCTACAAGTTGATCCGGCTGCAATGCTATGAGGGTCTCGATCAGAACGCCGCGCTCTATGAATGGAATTACCAGCGCCAGATTCTGGCGATCAAGGCGCATGAGCAGCGCGCCAACTCGGTCGCCGAAATCGAGGAGCATATTTTCTCGGAAGCCTTTCTGCTGGAGCGGCCGATTCTCGCGGCGATCCGGTCGGAACAGCCGGTGGTGCTGCTGATCGATGAAGTGGATCGCGCGGACGAGGAATTCGAGGCCTTCCTGCTCGAGTTCCTGTCGGAATATCAGGTGACGATTCCCGAACTCGGCACGGTCGCGGCGCGCTCGATTCCGCGCGTCGTGCTGACCTCCAACGGCTCGCGCGAAATTTCCGACGCCCTGCGCCGGCGCTGCCTCTATCACTATGTCGATTTTCCACAACCCGACCGCGAGGCCGCGATCATTCGCGCGCGTCATCCCGAGGTCGAGGCGCGCCTCGCCATCCAGGTGGCGCGCCTGCTTCAGGCGATCCGCCAGGAAGAGCTGCGCAAGGCGCCCGGCGTCGCCGAAACGCTCGATTTCGTCGTCGCCCTGAGCGGCCTCGGCGAGGGCGATCTGACGCGCGATCCCGACGCGATCCATGAAATCCTGACGACTTTGCTCAAGACCCGCGAAGACCAGAGCCGGATCACGCGCAAGGTGGTCGCGCGTCTCGTGGCCAAGGTGGCGTGACCTGATATGACCGACGCCCGGCCCCACCCCCCCAAAGCCCCGACCGCCGCGGAATTTTCGGCGCTCGATTTCGTCGTCGCGCCCATGCGCGAGCGGCTTTCGGCCTTTGTCGCGACGCTGCGCGCCAATGGTTTTGCGGTCGGACTGGCGGAGAGCCACGACGCGCTTCGCGTCCTCGGCGCGCCCGACATGACCGGGCGCGATGGGCTGCGCGTCGCGCTGCGGGCGCTGTTCGCGTCGCGCCGCGCCGACTGGGACAAGTTCGACGCGATTTTCGACGCCTTCTGGCTGGCCAAAGCAACCCGAGGCGAGACGAGAGCCAGCGACGAGCGCCGCAAGCCGCCGACCAGACCGCCCGGCGCCGGCGAAACCGAAGCCGGCGGCGCGGGCGGCGAGGCCGGCGCGGCGCAAGGCGCGATGGACGAGGCTGCGGACAGGCGGGAAAGCGACCGCCGCAGCCGCGCCTCGGCGCGCGAAAGTTTTATGAGGACCGACTTCCGCCACATGCTGGATCGCGAGCAATTGCAGCGCGCCTTTCTACTGGCAAGCCGTCTGGCGGCGAAGATGCGGACCCGCCTGACGCGCCGGCAAAGAATCGCCCGCCGGGGGCGGCGCCTCGACCTGCGCCGGACCATCCATCGCAGCATCGGTCGCGGCGGCACGCCGGTCGAACTCATGTTCCGCAAGCGCCGCGTGCGGCCGCTCAAACTGGTGATCCTGCTCGACGCCTCCGGCTCGATGATCGCCTATACGCCGGTTTTCGTATGCTTCATGCACGGCGCGGTCGAAAGCTTCAAACGCGCCGAAGGTTTTGTGTTCCACACGCGCCTTGTCTGCGTGACCGAGGCGATCCGCGAAAAAAACCCGCAACGCGCCATCGAGCGGCTTGGCTTGCTCGCCGAGGGCGTCGGCGGCGGCACAAGAATCGGCGCATGTCTGGCGACCTTCAATGCGCATCATGCCGCGCGGGCCATCGACGCGAAGACCGTGACGATGATCGTCTCCGACGGTTTCGAAACCGGCGACGCCGAGGGTCTTGGCGAGGCGATGCGCGATTTGCGCAAGCGCTGCAAGCGCATCGTCTGGCTCAATCCTTTGCTCGGCTGGCGCGGCTACGAGCCTTTATCGGCGGGCATGACGGCGGCGTTGCCCTATGTCGATGTTTTCGCTCCGGCCCATAGCCTCGAAAGCCTCGAAGCCCTCGAACCCATTCTGGCATGCATGTGAGAGGAGACCGGACCATGCCCACCTCCGACCTGACCGCCACGATGCGACGCCTGCAGGACAGCGATATTTCCTTCGCCGTCGCCACGGTCGTGCGCACCCTTTCCGTCACCGCCGCCAAGGCGGGCGCCAAGGCGGTGATCCTCGCCGACGGGACCATCGGCGCCGGATGGATCGGCGGCGGCTGCGCGCGCGGCGCGACGCTCAAGGCGGCCCGCGAAGCCATCGCCGACGGTCGCCCGAGGCTGATCTGCGTCGAGCCGAAGGACCTGCTGTCGGACAAGGGCGTGAGCGCGGGCGAGGTGCGGGACGGCGTGCGCTATGCGGCCAACATGTGCCCAAGCCAGGGTGCGATGGAGATTTTCATCGAGCCGGTGCTGCCGCGCCCCGAACTCGTCGTGATGGGCGCCTCGCCGGTCGCGGTGACGCTCGCCGAAACCGCCGGGCGGTTCGGCTATGACGTGACGCTCGCCGCCCCCGCCAGGGATCACGAAGCCTTTGCCGGCGTCGAACACAAAATCGACGGCTTTACCCTTCCCCCGACGAGCCGGCGCCGCTTCATCGTCGTATCGACCCAAGGGACGGGCGATGAAGCGGCGCTTGCCGCGGCGCTCAAAGCCGAGGCCGTCTTTGTTGCTTTCGTCGGCTCGCGCCGCAAGTCGCAGCACCTCACCGCGAAGCTTCGCGATGTTGGCGTACCGGAAGACCGGCTGGCGGCGTTGAAGGCGCCCGCCGGTCTCGACATCGGCGCCGAGACCCCGCCGGAAATCGCCCTTTCCATCCTCGCCGAACTCGTCTGCGTCCGCGCCCATTATGCGGACGACGGCAGACTCCTCCCGCAACCGATTGCCAATCGATCGCCTGACTTGGCAGTGCTTAGAAAATGAAAGGCGCGTACCCATGGATATGAACGATTCCCAGCGCATCGAGGCCCCTCGCGATGCGGTCTGGAACGCCTTGAACGATCCCGAAGTGCTCAGGCAATGCATTCCCGGGTGCGAAAGCATCGAGAAACTCTCCGATACCGAATTGGAGGCCGCATCGACCCTGCGCGTCGGTCCGATCAAGGCTTCGTTCAAGGGCAAGGTGATGCTGTCGGACATCGACCCGCCCAACGGCTACAAGATTTCCGGCGAAGGATCGGGGGGCCTCGCCGGCCACGCCAAGGGCGGCGCCAAAGTCGGACTCGTCGCCGATGGCGCCGCGACGATTCTCAACTACGAGGTCAAGGCCGAAGTGGGCGGCAAGATCGCGCAATTGGGCGGTCGCCTGATCGACGCGACGGCCAAAAAACTCGCCGGGGAATTTTTCGAAAAATTCGGGGCCATCGTCGCCGCCGGCCATGCGCCCGAGGCCGCAGTCGCGGTCCCCGCCAAAGCCGGCTGGTGGGCGGCGCTGCGCGCCTGGCTCGGCCGCTGGTTCCGCAAGGCCAGCCCGGCGATGCTGCTGGTTTTCGGCCTGAGCATACCCACATGCTGTCTCGACGGGTCGCATCACCGCGCCGGCGAAATGCCGTTTCCGATCTGCACGGCGCAAAGCTGACGGCAGGCATGTATTGGCGGCGCGCGGAAGCTCGCCTTGTTTATGGAGGGGCAAACCAGTGACGACAGCCGACGACGCCATTTTGCTGGAAGCCGAGAACTGGGTAAGGTCGGGACGCCGGGCGGCGCTGGCCACCGTGGTCGAAACCTGGGGTTCCGCGCCGCGTCCGGTCGGCAGCCGCATCCTGGTGGACGACCAGGGCCATTTTCTCGGCTCGGTTTCGGGCGGATGCGTAGAAGCCGATGTGATCTCCGCCGCGCTCGACGCCGTAGAGACGGGTAAGCCCCGGCTGCTCGAATTTGGCGTTGCCGACGAGACGGCGTGGCGCGTCGGCCTTTCCTGCGGCGGCAAAATCAAGGTCTATGTGGAGAGAATCGACGGATGCTAGCCAAAAACCTATTCGCCCTCAACGCCGAAATCGCCCTGCGGCGGCCGGCGATCCTGGTCACCGACCTTGCTGCCGGCGCCCAAAGACTGGTCCGCCGCGACGAGGCCGGGCGCGATCAACTGGCGGGCGTGCTGGAACAGAGTTTCCAGTCCGGCGCGAGCGGCGTCGTGACGGTCGATGGCGCACAGCTTTTCATTCACGTCCATTTGCCCTGCGTCCGGCTGGTGATTGTCGGCGCGGTGCATATCGCGCAGGTTCTGGCCCCCATGGCGCGGCTCGCCGGTCTCGAAGTCGCCGTCGTCGATCCGCGAACGGCCTTCGCTTCGCCCGAGCGCTTTCCCGAGGTCGATCTGATCGCGCAATGGCCGCAGGACGCCTTGCCGGCGCTGCGGCTCGATCGCCGCACGGCGGTGGTGCTCCTGACCCACGATCCCCGCATCGACGATCCGGGCCTGGTCGCCGCGCTCGATGCGGATTGTTTCTATATTGGCGCGCTGGGATCGAAAAAGACCCATGCGAAACGGATCGAACGTCTGCGCGCCGCAGGCATCGGCCCGGCGGCGCTGGCGCGCATCCACGCCCCCGTAGGGATCGATATCGGCGCCCTGACGCCGCCCGAAATCGCGGTTTCCATCCTCGCCGAACTCATTGCCGCGCAAGGACGCAAGGCGCTTCGCGCCGAGGAGGCGGCATGAGCGTCGCAGCCATCCTCCTCGCCGCCGGACGCGCAAGCCGATTCGGCGCAGGCCCCGACGACAGCAAGGTTCTGGCGCGAATCGAGGGCGTCTCGCTGCTGGCGCGCGTCGCTGGAGCCGCCGCGCGTTCGCGCGCCTCAAGCGTCGTCGCCGTGGTCGGTCACGCTTCTTCGAAAGTCGAAGCCGAGTTGAACGGCTTCGACTTCGACATCGTGCGCAATGAAAATCTCGATCTGGGCCTCTCGCATTCGCTGCGGCTCGGGCTGGCGGGCGTTCCTGCATCCGCTTCGGCGGCTGTCGTGCTGCTCGCCGACATGCCCTATGTCAGCGCCGAAATCATCGACGCCTTGATAAGCGGCTTTGAAACGGAGCGCCCGGAGCCGCTCGCCGTCATGCCGGTCTATCGCGGCGCGCGCGGCAACCCGGTGCTGTTGAGCCGGAAAATCTTCGCGGAAGCCGAAAACATCCGGGGAGATCGCGGCGCCCGCCATATTCTCGATCAAATGCCGCTGGGCGTTCTCGACATCCCGATGGCTTCGGACTCGATCCTGCTCGACATCGACACGCCGGAAATGCTGGGCAGCGCGGCAAACGGCTTTCGCTTCAAGCGGCAGGCGTGAAACGGGCGGTAGGCCGAACTCCGGAACTCAATAGCCGGTCATCTCCAGATAGCCTTTGCCCTCGTGCGAACCGTGAAAGGCGATGGGGCCTTCCCAGTAGGGAAAACTGGTCGCCATCCAGCTTGCGGCGTTGACCGGCGTCGTTTCGATGTCGATGCCTTGGCTCTTCACCTGAAGCTTCCAGCCAACCGGAACGACGCGACCGGAAACCGGCGTCGGCGCGAGCGGCGTCAGTACGATGTCGTCGCGACCGAGCGCCTGCTGCGCGCCGTCGGCGCCGATCCAGGTCCCGGCGCGGAAATCGCGGCCGGTCTCGTCGCGGAGCCGGAACACCATCAACTTGGCGCCGGTCGAAAAATGCAGCGAAAACCAGTCCCAGCCCTTCTGGGTTGCGGCCAGAGGCTGGCTGCTCCATTCCCGGTCCATCCAGGCGAGGCCCGACAACTTGACTTGCCTGCCATGAAGCACGAGCACGCCGTCGATTCGGAAGAAGGGCTGGCTGAAATAATAAGAGGCGCGGCCATCGTCGGATTTGAGGCTGAAGCCCTGATCGCCTTGCCGGACGACCGGCTTGTCGGCGGCCAGATCGAAGGCATAGCGAAAGCCCGGGCCATTGGCGGATATGGTCAGGCGCGAAAGTCCCGCGCCGGGCGCGTCGGCATCGGCGGCAAAAGTCCAGTCATCGATCCATGCCCGGAAAGGCTCGGCGGTCACGCCCGCCTGTCCGACGCCGCCGCGCGCAAAAGTCTCGGCGAACAAGTGCTCGGTCGCGGTGGTCACCGCCGCGTGCCCCATCCAGATATTCTGGCTCGCCCAGCCCGGGCGCTCAATGCCCGGGGCCCGCGCCTGACGGAACAGCGTCCATTGCACGCCATAGGAGGCGCCGGAGTCGTCGGTGAGATTGGCCGTCAGATACCACCATTCGGTGCGAAAACCGGGATGCGGGCCGAAATCGCGCGGGAAAACCAGCGGCTTTCCCGGAGTCGCCTGTTCGAAACCCGCCGCTTCTCCCCCCAGCCCCGCGAATCCGTCGGCGGAGGCCGCAGGGGCGAGCAAGGCCAGCGCGGCGAACGCGAAGAGCCCGATCCATTTAGCGCTCATTGGCGAAAACCCTCGTCAGTTCCGCCGGCGTTGTCCGATTGAGACGAAGGATCGGCGCGATGGCGGCGAGCGACGCCGTCAGCAGCGCCAACGCCAGGATCTGCGCCCATTGCCCGGGAAAGAGATAGAACGGCAGGCGCCAGCCGAAGGCCTGCACGTTGACCACCGCCACGAGGCACCACGACAGCGCGAGCCCGAGCGGCAGCGCGACGACGGCCGTCGCGGCGGTCAGCAGCAGAATGCGCAAGAATTCGAGTTGCGCCAGCCGGCGGCGGGGGACGCCCAAGGCCCAGACGGGCGCCACCTGCGCAATGCGCATGTTGCTCAGCGTCGACAGGCTCGCCAGCAGGGCGATGGCCGAGACGATCAGGGTGAGCGTATTGAGCGCCGCCGTCACCGCGAACGTATGTTCGAAAATGCGCATCGAGATTTTCTTGACGAAGGCCTGATCGGTAATGCGGACGATCTGCGCGCCGAACCCGGCCTGCATGGCGGCGATCAGCGGCGCGACCGCGTCCGGCGCAACCCTCAGTCCATAGGTCGTGCGCGGCGCGTCGGGCCAATGCCGGGTCAAAGCATCGATATCGATGCGCGCCTGTCCCTTCGGGTTGCCGTAATCGGGAAAAACGCCGACAATCTTCGGACGCCAGATCGCGCTTCCGACCGGAATTTCCAGGGTCGAGCCAAGCGCCAGATCCAGCCGGTGGGCAAGCTGTTCGCTGACGAGCACGCCGTCGCCGCGCTTCACGAGGTCCCATGGGTCGTCCGATTGGGCAATGAGCGGGAAATGCGAACGGTAGGTTTCGTGGGCGGTCATGCCGACGATTTCGGTCGGCCAGCCGGCGAGCCTCACCATCGTTTTCGCCGCCGGCAGCACCGCCCGAACTTCCGGCCGCATCGCCAGCCAGGCTTCGATGCTTTGCGCTTGCGGGGCGCCCGCCGCCTCGAAATAGACTTCCGCCGCCAGACGCTCGTCCAGCCAATGGGTGAAGGTCTGGCGAAACCCCTCGACCATGCCGCCGACGCCGACATTGGTCGCCAAGGCGAGCATCAGCGCCGTCAAGGCAAGCGACAGGCCGGGAAGCTGTTGCTGGCTGTCCGCCCAGAACCATTGCGCGAGCGGCGCGGACGCGGCTTTCTCACCAAGCCGCAAGGCGCCCGCGAGCAGAGTCGGCAATAACAGCGCCGCGCCGAACAGCAGGCCGGCGATGGTGGCAAATCCCGAATAAAGGCCCTTGCCGAAAAAATACGCCGCCAGTGCGACGGCAAAGGCCAGAAGCGCAAAAAAGGCCCGGCGCCGCATGAAATTTTGCTGGGCCTGCCGCCAGGCGAAGGGCTGGGCCGCCGCCAGGACAGGCAGGTGAAAAGCCTTGGACAGCCCCCCCGCCGCGGCGATCAGCGCGCCGCCAAGGGCGATGCCGAGGCCCGACAGCAGCCATTTCCCGTTGAGCGCCAGCCGTCCCGCCACCTGCGCGCCATAAAGCGCATCGAGACTGGCCGCCACGTTGGGTAATAGCGCGGAGGCGAGCTGGAAGCCGGCGGCGACGCCGACGCCGCCGGCGACCAGCGCCAGCAGCACGAGTTCCGCGACCATCGCGGCGACCAGCGTGCGCGCCGAAACGCCGACCGCGCGCATGGTCCGCACCATCGCCAGCCGCTGCTCGAAAGCCAGCCCAAAAGCGGCATGAACGATGAACAATCCGACGAGAAAGGCCAGCAGTCCGAAAGCGGTGAGATTGAGGTGGAAGCTTTCGGTCAGCCGCCGCAGGTCCGCCTCCTCCTCTCCCGGCGGCAGAAAACGCAGGGCGTCGCCGGCGACGTCGGCGAGCGTCGGCGTTCCGGCGGCGGGCGGCTCGCGCAGGATCAGCCGCGAGATTTGGCCGGGCCGTCCGAGCAGCGCTTGCGCCACGCCGATATCGACGACGAGGACGCCGGGCGCCGACCTGGCGCTCGACTTGATCGGCGGCAGCGTCCGGCCGCCGTCGAGGGAAATTGCGGCGCCTTCCTGCGCCCTCAGATCGCGCAGGGTCTCCGGCGCAGCGATGGTTTGTCCGGGCGGATCGAAAAAGGCGCCAAAACCGTCTTCGCCCAACAGGCCGCCCAATTGTTGACCGCGCGGCAGGCTCAAAGGCTCGATCCCGATCAGCTGGAAGGGCAAGCCGCGAACCAGAAGGGTTCCTTCGAGGGCTGGCGAGACCTTCCAGCCGGCCAGCCGCAATTTGACGAAAACATCCTGCGAAACCGCCCCGCCGCCCCCCGGGACCAGGCTTTGCGCGCCGTCGCCCGCGAAAACCGACGCCGCGCGGTCATAACTGTCACGCGCGTGGGCGTTCAGCGCCTGCACTCCGCTCCACAGCGCCGTGGCTATGGCCAGCCCGACGAACAGCGCGGCGAAATTGGCCGGCCGCCGGCGCCAATGGCTCAACAGCGTGACCAGCGTCCAGAACGCGACTCTCATGATTTTTCGATTCTCATGGCTGTTCGATCGTTCCCGCGCTGAGCCGGACCTGCCGTTGCAGTTTCGCGGCCTGCCTTTCGCTATGGGTCACCATCAGGAAAGCGCAGCCCGTCGCGGCGACGACGTCGAGCGCCAGCGCCATGAAATCGTCGGCGGTGGCTTCGTCGAGATTGCCGGTGGGCTCATCCGCCAGCAACAGACGCGGACGAGCGGCGAGCGCCCGGGCGATGGCGGCGCGCTGCTGCTGGCCGCCGGAAAGCTGTTCGGGATAGCGCTCCAGCAGTTTTTCCAGCCCGAGCCGATGGATCAGCTCCTCCTGCCAGACCGGATCGAGACGGCCCGCGAGGCGCGCCTGAAACGCGACATTGGCGCGGATCGTCAGACTGGCGATCAGGTTGAACTGCTGGAACACGACGCCGAGCGTCTCGCGCCTCAGCGCCGCGCGGCCGAAGTCCGAAAGCCGCGTCACCTCGAAGCCATCGACGAAAATATCGCCCTGTTCGGCGTCGTCGAGTCCGCCGACGAGATGCAGCAGCGTGCTCTTGCCGCTGCCGGATTCCCCCATCAGGGCAAGGCTGGCGCCAACGTCGAGCGAAAGATCGACGCCCTTGAGGACAGCGACGGGGCCTTGGGGCGTGCTGTAGCTTTTCCGCAAGCCGACGACGCGCAACAGGGACGACGCCCTGCCGGCGCCCGGCGTCCGCGCGCTCCGTTGGCTTCGATCTGCATCGTCCATGGTCGCGGGGCGGTTCATTCGGGGGCTTTCAGCTCGCAAGGAAAGGCTGTGGTGTTACGCATCCTTCATCTCACCCGGACCATCGGGCGCAGGATTTACGCTTGCCGGAACGGACCCCTGGCGCCATGCGGCGCGCCGGCCCAACGCCTTCTCAGGCGGAAGTCCGACACCGCCCTTTCAGGCGGAAGTCCAAGTCCTTGGCGTTTCGCTGATGCCGTGCTTGAGTTGCTGCTCCAGCAGGATCAGCGCGTCGGCGGTCATTTCGGCGTCGAGAAGCGCGCCATGGCGCGCGTCGCGGCTGCTGGAATCGAGCGCCAGCCGGTCGCACATCGAGGTCAGCGACTTGCCCGCGCCGGGATAGAGCTGGGCGAACAATCTTTGCGTGCAGATATAGCGCTCCTCGTCATAGGCGCTCTCGCCCCAGGATGTCGCCTTGGCGCGGGCAAATTCGTAATCGAGGAAATCGCGCTCGTTCTTGTAGGCATGGGCGACAATCGGCGCTTGCGCGACGAAATCGCGCAACTTGGACAACAGCATCGGAAAGCGCGGCGCCCCGTTAAGTTCGACGGGGCGAATCCCGTGGATTTTGATCGCCGCCGGGTCGATGGGGCCATCCGGATTGACCAGCGTGCGCCAGCTCTCGCCGAGCTTCCAGCTTTCGCCGTCGCGCAGAATTTCGACAAAGCCCAGTTCGATGACGACGCCCGGCGGCTTCCAGGCGAAGGGCTGCTTGCGGATGAATTCGGGGCTGGGCGCGCGTTTTCCCGTGGTCTCGGCGTCGAAGGCGACGAGCCGGTCGAAACGATCCAGAAAGTCCGGCTTGAACATGTGCGCCTCCCTATTTGCCGGTCCTTCTTACGCTTTCCGGCGCTCGCGGTCACGATGAACGGGCAAAGCCGCCGGATTTGACGGTTTTGCCTCGTAAATGCCATGCCGACGCGCTATATAGATCGCAGAGTTTTGAAGCGGTCGCACGCTTCAATCTTTTTCACGCCGGACTTGCTCCTCCAAAGCTCCGAGTTTCACGAAAAGTCAGAGGGCTTTTCGTCGCAAACACGGCGCGGGGAAAAGTTCCTCCGACGCAACAAGGCCTGACGCCATCGACCCTCGAACAGGACCGATGGCCTTCGCTCCGGCAGGAGCGGCGCTTTTTTCATCCGACCCGTCGGAAGAAAAGGCGGATGGCGCCGGGGATTGAAGGCGGGATGCGAAAAGCAGATCCGGTTTTTCGCGAGGTTCCCGAAACTTTCATGGAAATGCGCGCGCGACGATTTTTCGCGAAATTGCGTCGCGCGACTGGGACGATTAAACGCTATGAGCAAAATCAATGATCCCGTGGTACGGCCGGTTTTCGAAAACGTGTTGATCGAGCGACAGGACGCGGCCAACCGTTTCATCGGCGCGCAGGCGACCAGCGCCAAATGGATGGTGCTTCCCAGTTCGCGCCCGGCTCGCCTGGCGGAGCTGCGCAGCAGCATGTGCCGCTGGCCGATCGGCGATCCCCAGCTTTATGAGGCCTTCCGCTTTTGCGGCGCCTCCTGCCGCCTTGGCGACAGCTATTGCGCCGCTCACAAGAAAATGGCATTCGCGCCGAGTAAACCGGCGCGAAAAATCCCCGACGGCGTGGTTTCGCCCGCCCGGTTGCTGGCCAAGGGCTGAAAGCCTGGGCCGGAGACTTTTTTTCAAACACACCAACCCCAATGGAACAGGATAAAAATGACGGCATTCAATGGCGCAAGCTTTCAGGACAGGCAAAAAACCGCGGCCGAAGCCCGCAAGGCCCTGCTCGATAAATTCAAGGCGAGACCCTCCGAAGACGATCCCACAGTGATCGAGCGCGAGGCCCAGCGGCGCGAAATCGCGGCGGCGCGCGAGGCGAGGACGGCGGAACGCGAGGCGAAGCGCCAGGCGGAGGCCGAACAAAAGGCCCGCGACGACGCCGAGAAAGCCGCTCATGACCAGGCGCGACTGGAATCCGAGCAACGCGACCGCGAAGCGGCCAGCCTGATCGAGGCGAAAGAGCGCGAAGCGGCGGCGCAGGATGCCTTGCAGGCCAAGGCCCAGCTCGAAATCGAGAAGAAAGCCGAACGCGACGCCCGCTATGCCGCCCGCAAGGGGCGCAAGGCGCAAGCCAAGTCCGAAGAACGCCGCTACCGCTGAGTCGGCCCGGATTGACCTGCCGACATGGGCTCGCAAACATCGATCTGCGGGCTTCATTGGCGCCTCACGAGGCGCCATCTGCTTTTCAAGGTCGTTGTTTCATCACGGAGTCGGCCCAATGCAGGAACTCACGCCCGAAGGGCTGCGGATCGTCGAGACTCTTGCGCAGGCCCATTCTGTTAGCCCGGAAGCCGTCCTTGTCCTGTTGAGCGCGCTGGCGGCGGGCGGCGGGACCCAGGCGCAGTTCAACCATCCCGATCTCGGCGGCATGGGGCAATGGTCGCAGGGCGGCATGATCATGATTGGCGACATGTTCAATCAGGGCCTCAAATATAAGGTCGGCGCGCTCTGCGACGAGCTTTCCGGACTGTTGCGCAGCCAGCCCTTGTTCACGCCGAGCCGGATGCAAAGTCAGGCGCAGAATCAAGGCGGCGGCGTCAGCCTGTTCGTCTCCGGGGCGGGCTCCAGCCAGGGATGGCCCTCCGAGCTTGGCGTCCCCTCTTCGACGGGCGCGCAGAATGATCTGGCCTATGCGTTTTTTCCGGCGACTCGCCGCCTCGCCATCCGGCAGGGCGGCCAGACCCGCATCTACGACACCGGCGACCACCAGATCGGCGGCTTTTCGCAACAGCAAGGCGGCGACCAGTCGCTGACCTTCACCAGCCAATACGGACTGGTGCGCGTCGCCGACCTGCCTGCGGTCGCGCCGGCCGGCCAAAGCGCGCCGCGAGCGCCGGCGGAGCCTGCCGCGCCAAGTTTCGAGCCAAATATCGACCGGGGCGCCCCGCGCGCGCCTGTCTTCCAGCCCGAGCCCTCCCCCGCCGCGCCGACCAAAGCGCCAGTCGCGCCGAAAAGCCCGACATCCCACGACGATATTTTCTCGGCGCTCGAACGCCTCGCCGATCTTCGCCAGAAGAACATCCTGACCGAAGAGGAATTCGTCGCGAAAAAGGCCGAGCTGCTGAGCCGCCTGTAACCGCGCCTGTCCGGTGCATCGCGCCAACTATCTTGATTTCATGGCGATGAGCGGGCTTTTGCGGACCGTCGGCAGCAAAGCCTGCATCGGCGGCAATCGGCTCCAAGGCGACCGCCACACGATGTTCGCTGACCGTCTCAACTCGACGTAGAGCGGGTACAGCAGACCTCGGCTTTGAACGCCTCAATTGGGGGCGAACCAAGCCTTCCTCCGCGACCCCGTAAGGCGCGGTATCCGCCCAATGCCGAGGTTGTTGCCCAAGAGGCCGCCATGACAGGCCCTGGTTTCGCGCCGCCTGTTGGCCAGGAAATGCGGACGCGAGATGTTATGCCATCGGCCCTTGAAAAGGACCGATCGTATTAAGTCTCGGCATTTGTTGGCTTGGGTCCGCGCCGCTTGGGCGGCGGCAGCGGCGCGATCAGCGCCAGCTCGGCCTCCGACCTATCGTTTGAATAGCGCGCCCGAATGACTTCATAATCCTTCGCGCAATCGGCCTCGTTCCAAGGCGCCGCGAATCTCCCAAAGTTTTTGCAAACCAAGGGAATCGAGGGCCGCGAGGACGATCATCCAATTTCGGGTCAGGCTCACAGATAACTTTCTCAATGGAGCTAAGCTATAAAATAATAATGGCGCAATTAATTGAATCTCAGGGCGTGTCCAAACGATATAAAATATTATCCATGCAGAAATTATGAATAAAATCTGTAATGTATAGACGCTTATTTTAGATATCGAAAACATTGCTCTATCTCCATAGGTGAGAGTTACGAGCAAAACATCCATTTATTCTCTATAAAAATCGAAAAATTTAAATTATTTTTGTATTAATTTTTAT
>NZ_CAIUXT010000029.1 GCF_903903185.1 uncultured Rhodoblastus sp. | reverse complement strand
GCCGCGCCGGAACGACAGCACGACCGGCAGAGTGATCTTGCCCTCGCGGAAATCGTCGCCGACATTCTTGCCCAGCTTGGCCGCCTGGCCGCCGTAATCGAGCGCATCGTCGATCAGCTGGAAGGCGATGCCGAGATTCATGCCATAGGCGCGGCAGGCGGCGATTTCCGCCCTCGGGCGCTGGGCCAGGGTCGGCCCGACCTCGGCGGCGGCGGCGAACAGCTCCGCCGTCTTGGCGCGAATCACCGCGAGATAGGCGTCTTCCGTGGTCTCGGTGTCCTTGGCGGCGGAAAGCTGCATGACCTCGCCTTCGGCGATCACGGTCGCTGCCACCGACAAGACGTCGAGACAGGCGAGCGAGCCGACTTCCACCATCATGCGGAAGGCCTGTCCAAGCAGAAAATCGCCGACCAGCACCGAGGCCTCGTTGCCCCAGAGCATGCGCGCCGCCTTCTTGCCGCGCCGCATCTCGCTCTGATCGACCACGTCGTCGTGCAGCAGCGTCGCGGTATGCATGAACTCCACCGCCGCCGCGAGCTTGACATGGCCCTCGGCCTCATAGCCGCAAAGTTTTGCCGCCGCCAGCACCAGCATTGGGCGAAGTCTCTTGCCGCCCGAGGAGATCAGGTGATTGGCGACCTCGGGAATCATCGCTACATCCGAGCCGGTGCGGGCCAGAATGGTCTGGTTGACCCGGTTCATATCGGCGGCGACCAGGGCGACGAGCGCCTCCAGGCCGGGATCGCCGGCTTTGTCGTCGAAAGGTATGACCAGGCCCAAGGCGACATCCTCTTCGGTTTTGCGCGCGCGACCATAGGGCTTCGTCCGCAAGGGAGCAAGCGCCACCCGGCATGATCGACGCACGGGCATTCCTTCAATACGCACTCTGTTCGATCGCCGATCCTCGCAATGGAAGATTTCTTCGCTTAACCCGGTCATGCGTCCGCAGACGACCGTTTTTGAACGGGCTTTCGGTCGCATTGGCTCCGGATCGGATCGGGTGCTCAACTACGATATCTGATATAAGATGCAAGCCTCCCGCGCCCTCCCGGACCCCGCCGATGATCGAACTGCTGCGCACCAACGATGTCGTGCTGATTTCCGCCGTCGAAGCGCTGTTGCGCGAGGAAGGGATTTTCGTCTTCGTCGCCGACCAATATATGAGCGTGCTCGAAGGCTCGGTCGGCTTTCTGCCGCGCCGCATCTGCGCGCTGGCCGATCAGGCCGAACAGGCGCGCGCCCTGCTGCGGGAGGCCGGCTTTGGCGGCGAATTGTCCCGGGAGTGAGCCCGACCGCCTGTTCGACGGGCGGCTGATCCTGCATCAAGCGGCAAGCGGCCATCGCATCGGCACCGACGCCATCCTGCTCTCGGCGGGTGCGCCGGCGCTGCCGCGCGGACTGATCGTCGATGTCGGCGCCGGGGCCGGCGCCGTCGGTCTGGCGCTGGCGCAGATCAATTTGCGCGCCGAAGTGGTTTTGCTGGAGAAAAATTCCCGCGCGGCGGATCTGGCGCGAAAAAATGTGACGGCAAACGGGCTCGCCGACCGGGTGCGCGTGGTCGAGGCCGACCTGTTCGACGCCGCCGCCCGCAAAATCGAGGGTTTGGTCGAGGCCGCCGATCTCGTCGTCACCAATCCGCCCTTTCTGAACATCGACCAGTCGCGGCCCTCGCCGGACGCCGACCGCGCCATGGCCCATGTGCTCGACGAGGGCGGAATCGAAAAATGGCTGCGCGCCAGCCTCGCCTTGTTGAAACCGGGCGGAATTTTCGTCGCCATCCACCGCGCCGACGCGCTCGATGCGCTGCTTGCCAGCCTAAAAGGGCGGCTCGGCGGCCCGGAAATCCTGCCGATCTTCCCGAAACAGGGGGAAAAGGCGTCGCGGCTGATCCTGCGCGGAAGCAAAGGCGCGAAAACGCCGCCGTCGCTGCGCCAGGGTCTGGTCCTGCATGGCGAGGACGGAAGCTTCACGCCGCAGGCCGAAGACATCCACCGGCGCGGCGCGCGGATTTTCGCCGAATAAAAAAAAAACCGGCATTGTGGCCGGTTTTTCGGATTTTCAACCTCTTACCGCTATTGCGCGCAGTAGCGCACCCGGCGCCAGCGCAAGCCATTCGGCGTGCGCACCCTCACCCGCCGCCAGATGCAGGAGCGGGAGACCGGCCGGACGTAAACCCGGCGGGCCGCCGGATAACCGTCGTCATAAAAGCCGTCGGAGGGGTAATAATAGGCGCCGCCGGCGATGATCGGAACGCCCCAGCCCCAACCGCCGCCGCCCCATCCCCAACCGGGACCGCCCCAGCCGCCGCCCCGCCAGCCCGGTCCGCCCCAGCCGCCGCCCCGCCAACCCGGACCGCCGCGCCAAGCGCCGCCGCCGCCATGCCAGCCGCCACCGCCGCCATGCCAGCCGCCGCCGCCGCGAAAACCGCCGCCACCAAAGCCGCCGCCGTGAAAACCGCCGCCGCCATGAAAACCGCCGCCGCCGAAACCGCCGCCATGTCCGCCGGCGAAGGCAGGTTCCGACAGCGCCAGCGATCCGGCGAGAACCGCCGCGGCGGTCGCAATTTTGAGTAATTTGCCAGCCATAGCCATGGCGCCAACTCCATCGACACGAGATGAAAAGATCATGGGCTTTCAACCCTGAACCTAAGCTGAATGCCGCCTCCCGCCCAGAAACAAACGGCAAAAGGGTGAACCGGATTTTTCTGCCGCGGCCGCAGAGAAACCCATCCGCCGCGCTTTCCGTTGACCCGCCCGGACGCGGGCTCTAGTTTGCGCCGCCCTGGAACTTTTGCGAGCGCCCTATGACCGGCCCTATCCCCCAAACAGACGCGACGCCAAAATCTTCGGCGCTCGATCCCAACAAGAGCTTTCAGGGCCTGATCCTGACCTTGCAGCAATTCTGGGCGCAACAGGGCGCGGTTATTCTCCAGCCCTATGATATGGAGGTGGGGGCCGGCACTTTCCACCCCGCCACCACTTTGCGCTCACTTGGCAAAAAACCCTGGAAAGCTGCCTATGTGCAGCCCTCGCGCCGCCCCAAGGACGGCCGCTACGGCGAGAACCCCAACCGGTTGCAGCATTATTACCAGTTTCAGGTGATTTTGAAGCCGAGCCCCGACGATCTGCAAAATCTCTACCTGGACTCGCTGAAGGCCATCGGCGTCGATTCCGCGCTGCATGACATCCGCTTCGTCGAGGACGACTGGGAAAGCCCGACGCTCGGCGCCTGGGGCCTCGGCTGGGAATGCTGGTGCGACGGCATGGAAGTTTCGCAATTCACTTACTTTCAGCAGGTGGCGGGCGTCGAATGCGCGCCGGTATCGGGCGAACTGACCTATGGGCTGGAGCGCCTCGCCATGTATGTGCAGGGCGTCGAAAACGTCTATGACCTCAATTTCAACGGTCTCGACGGCGAGGCGCGCATTTCCTATGGCGACGTGTTCCTGCAGGCCGAGCAGGAATATTCGCGCCATAATTTCGAAGCCGCCAATGTCGAAAAACTGTTCGGCGATTTTTCCCGCGCCGAGGCCGAGTGCAACGCGCTGCTGGCCTTTGGCGAAAAGGGCGACGACGGGCGACACCAGATGGCGCTGCCGGCCTATGACCAGTGCATCAAGGCCAGCCACGCCTTCAACCTGCTCGACGCGCGCGGCGTCATTTCGGTGACCGAGCGGCAAAGCTATATATTGCGCGTGCGCGAACTGGCGAAAGCCTGCGGCGCCGCCTGGCTCAAGACCGAGGGTGGAGGAGCATGAGTTTTGCGCGCTTGTCGCCCTCCTTCGAGACGCGCCTTTCAGGCGCTCCTCAGGATGAGGGTCGCGGCCCGTCCCATCTCCCTCATGGTGAGGAGGCTCCGAAGGAGCCGTCTCGAACCATGGGCCACAGGACGAATTTTTGAATTCCCGAAAGCCCCCAATGTCCGATCTTCTGCTCGAACTCTTCTCCGAGGAAATCCCGGCCCGGATGCAGGCGCAAGCCGCCGCCGACCTGAAAAAGCTCGTCACCGACGCGCTGGTCGAGCGCGGCCTGACCTATGAGGCCGCCGCCGCCTTCGTCACCCCGCGCCGCCTCGCCTTGCAGATCGTCGGCCTGCCGACGCGCCAGCCTGACCGGCGGGAGGAAAGGAAAGGCCCGAAACTCGGCGCCCCCGAGGCCGCCGTGCAGGGTTTTCTCAAGAGCGCCGGCCTCGCTTCGCTCGACGAGGCGCGAATCGACACCGACAAGAAGGGCGGCCAATTTTATGTCGCAGTGATCGAACGCGAGGGCGCGGCGACGCTCGATGTGCTGGCGGAAATTCTGCCCGCGGTCATCCGCGCCTTCCCCTGGCCCAAATCGATGCGCTGGGGCGTCCATTCCGCCGACCCGAATTGCCTGCGCTGGGTGCGCCCGCTGCATTCCATCGTCGCAACCTTCGGGCCGGAAACCGAAGACCCGGAAATCGTGCCGTTCGAGATCGGCGGCGTCAAAGCCGGCAACGTCACCTATGGCCATCGTTTCATGGCCCCGCAGCCGATAAAGGTGCGGCGCTTCGACGATTATCTGCCGGCGCTCGACCGGGCCAAAGTCGTGCTCGACCCGGCGCGGAGGCGCGACATCATTCTGCACGATTGCAAGGATCTGGCCTTCGCCCAAGGGCTCGAACTGGTCGATGACGAGGGGCTTTTGCAAGAAGTCGCCGGCCTCGTCGAATGGCCGGTCGTGCTGATGGGCGAATTCGACGCGAGCTTTCTGGACATTCCCGGCGAGGTGATCCGCGCCACCATCCGCGCCAACCAGAAATGTTTTGTGCTGCGCGATCCGGCGACCGGAAAACTGGCGAACAAGTTTCTGCTGGTTTCGAATATTCTTGCCAGCGACGGCGGCCGGCAAATCGCCGCCGGCAATGGCCGCGTGGTCCGCGCGAGGTTGTCGGACGCGCTCTATTTCTGGAAGACCGATCAGGCGCCGCTGCCGGATTTTTCCGAACAAGGCAAGCCACTTGACCAGCGGTTGGCGAGGCTGCGGGCGCTGGATATCGTTTTTCACGCGAATCTCGGCACGCAAGGCGCGCGGGTGGACCGCGTCGTCGCCCTGGCGCGCGAACTGGCGCCGTTGGTCGGCGCCGATTTGGAAAAAGCGGCCCGTGCGGCGGAACTGGCCAAGGCCGATCTGGTGACCGAAGTCGTCGGCGAATTCCCCGAGGTTCAGGGCCTGATGGGCCGACGCTACGCCGAAATGCAGGGGGAGGACCCGGAAGTCGCCGCGGCCATCGAGGACCATTACAAGCCGCAAGGGCCGAACGACCGGATTCCGACCGCGCCGGTAAGTATTGCCGTGGCGCTGGCGGACAAGCTGGATACTTTGGTAGGCTTCTGGGCGATTGACGAAAAGCCGACCGGCTCGAAAGACCCGTTTGCGCTCAGGCGCGCGGCGTTGGGTGTGATCCGGCTCATTCTGGAAAATGGATTAAAGGTAAAGTTGGGTCATCTGTCTGACTTGGCAATCAACAAGGGCCTTCAGTTTTCATATTCCTTAAAGCTGGCCGACGATCAAATCGCGGGCGAAGCAAAGATTCATTCTTACAAATCAAATCGAAACAAAAATTTCACTTACTCGTTCCCCACCGAACTAACCGAACGCGAAATCATTTCCAAAATGCGATTGGATGCGATGGGGGCGGTAAAAGCGCCGTTGATCGCCGACCTGCTCGCCTTTTTCGCCGACCGCCTGAAAATCGACCTACGTGATCGCGGCGCCCGCCACGACCTGCTCGAAGCGGTTTTCGCTCTGCCTGGACAGGACGACCTCAACATGATCGTCAAACGCGTCGAGGCCCTCGACAAATTCCTCGCCACCGAGGACGGCGCGAGCCTGCTCGCCGGCTACAAGCGCGCCGCCAATATTCTGAAAGCCGAAGAGAAGAAGGACGGCGCCGAGGCTTTCGAAGCGCATCCGCAAGCCAATCTGCGCATCGAACCGCAGGAACATGCGCTGGCCGCCGCCCTCGACCGCGCCGACCGCGAAGCCGCTGAAAAACTCGCCGCGGAAGATTTCGACGGCGCCCTGCATGCGCTATCGAAATTGCGCGCGCCGGTGGACGCTTTTTTCGACCATGTCACGGTCAATGCCGAAAACCCCGACCTGCGCCAGAACCGCCTGCGTCTACTGGCGCAATTGCGCCGCGCCATGCATCTCGTCGCCGATTTCTCGAAAGTCGGCGGAGCGTGACCTAAGGCTGCCGTCATGGCCGGGCTTGTCGCCGCCATCCACGCGGCGAAACTGGCGCATATTGTTTGGCTTCCCCGCTCACCCACGGGCTTGTTGTCCCAAAGGGGGATCGGTCTCGCCCGCCACCGCAGAGCCTGTTTTAGCAGATGCGGCAGTATCCAAGTTACAAGGGGCCGGGCCACGCGCACTGCCGATTTCCGTCCCTGCCCCAAAGCTGTGCTTCCCCCCAAAGGGGGGTAGTCTCATTGGCTCGAAAGCGCTCGCCGGCCAACAAGAGCGCGTCGAATAAATCCGAACAGGGAGAGAGACATGTCCGACGCCAGCTTGGGCGGAAATACACCCGTCGCCAGTCCCGCCGCCGCCTTGACGCGGTTGGTCGAGGGCAATGCGCGTTATGTCGCCAACCAGCCGCTGGAGCGGGATTTTTCCGCCGGCCGCGCCGCACGCGCGCAGGGACAGGCGCCCTTCGCCGCAATTCTCGGCTGCGCCGATTCGCGCGTCGCGCCGGAACTGGCTTTCGACCAGAGCCCCGGCGACCTGTTCGTGGTGCGCGTGGCGGGCAATTTCGTCACCGCCGAAGGGCTGGGGAGCCTTGAGTTCGGCGCCGCCGTGCTCGGCGTCAAGCTGATTCTGGTGCTGGGCCACAGCAGTTGCGGCGCGGTCAACGCCACCGTCAAGGCGTTGCGGGAGGGCAATGCGTTTCCCGGCCATATCGCCGCTCTGGTGGACGCCATGCAGCCCGGCATCGCGCCCGTGTTGCAACATCACGGTCACGACCTGGAGCAGGACGCCGTCATCGCCAACGTCCGGCACAATGTCGGGCGCCTGCGCGCCGCCGCGCCGATCCTGTCCGATCTCGTCGCCAGACATCAGCTGAGGGTCGAGGGCGGCGTCTACGATCTGGCGACCGGCGTCGTCCACCTGCTGTGAATTTTTTTACGCGGGGCGGACGATGAGCGGGCCGGCGGAAACGACCGGACGGAAGCTGCCGGGCGGCCGGATGCTCGGCCTGTTCGCGCTGTTCGCCGCCTTCTTCGTGGTCTTCGGCCTGCTGGTTTCGCCTTTGCCGGAGATCGCGCGCGGGCTCGGCGCGATCCTGTTCAGCCGCGACACCCTGATCACCGATTATATCGGCGTCGGCGGCATGGGCGCCGCCTTCGTCAATTCGGGGCTGCTGGCTCTGTTGTTCTGCGCGCTTTATCGCCTGTCAGGCGCGCCCGTGACCGGCGCCTCGCTGGCCTGCCTGTTTCTGGCGCTCGGCTTCGCACTGTTTGGCAAGAACCTGCTCAATGCGTGGTTCATCCCCGCCGGCGTCTGGCTTTATTCAAAATTCAGGCGCGAGGCTTTCGCCAGCCATATCAATGTCGCGATTTTCGGCGCGGCGCTGGCGCCGATCTTTTCCGAAATCCTGTTCAGCACCTTGCTTCCTGTCGCGGCGAGCCTGCCGCTCAGCATCGCCACGAGCCTGCTGATCGGCTTCATCCTGGTTCCGGTCGCCGGACAATTATTCCACGCCCATATGGGGTTCAGCCTGTATAACATGGGGTTCACGGCGGGCATTGTCGGCACGGTCGTGGTCGCGCTCTACAAATCCTATGGCTTTGTGCCGGAGCCGATCCTGATCTGGACAACGGGCCATAATCTGTTGCTCGGAAGCTTTCTGGCGACCGTCTTCGGGGCGATGATCGCAGCGGGCTATGCCATCGACAGGACTGCGCCGCGCCGCATGATCGATCTCGTCTCCCTGTCGGGCCAGAGTCCTTGCGACTTTACCCAATTGATCGGGGCCGGGCCGACCTGGCTGAACATGGGGCTCTGCGGCCTGATCGGAATGCTTTATGTCCTGATGGTCGGCGGCGATCTCAACGGTCCGACCATCGGCGCGCTGTTCACCATCGTCGGCTTCGCCGCCTTCGGCAAACACCCGCGCAACATCGTCCCCATCATGGCCGGCGTGTTCCTCGGCACGATCTTGAAGCCTTTGACCGCGACCGACCCCACAATCGTCCTCGCGGCGCTGTTTGGCACGACGCTCGCGCCGATTCCCGGAAAATTCGGCTGGCGCTGGGGCCTAGTCGCCGGGTTCGTCCATCTTTCCGTCGCCCAGACCGTGGGGCAATTGCACGGCGGACTGAACCTCTACAATAACGGCTTCGCGGCGGGGATCGTCGCCTCGGTGCTGGCGCCGATCATGATTGCGGTGAGCAGCCGCGGCGCGGTCGGACAAGGCAAGGCGCGGGAAGCCGACCCGGTATGATCGACCCGACCTCATCGCGCCAATCCCGCCCGGCCTCGTTTTCGCCAGACTTGCAGTCTTGATGTAAACACGGACAGGGCAGCGTCGCGCAGCGAATCGCAAGGGGGACTGGTTTGAATTTGTTCAAGGCGTTTGTCGCGGCGGGTCTGGCGGCCATCGGCCTGTGTCCCTTGTCGGCAAACGCCCATCCCCATGTGTGGGTCGCCGCCCGCGCGCAAATCCTGTTTGCGCCCGACGGAAAAATCGCCGCCATCCGCCATAGCTGGACCTTCGACGAAATGTATTCCGCCTTCGCCGCGCAGGGACTCGGCAAGGACGGCAAGCCGCCGACGAAGGAAGAACTGGCGCCGCTGGCGAAGACCAATGTCGAATCGCTCGCCGAATTCCAGTATTTCACCCTCGCCAAGACCGGGCCCAAAGCCTATGAATTCGGCGAGCCGCGAGATTACGAGCTGGAGGCGGACGACAAGAAGCTGGTGACGCTGCGCTTTACCCTGCCGCTGAAAGAACCGGTTTCGGCGAAAAAGCCGTTCACCTTCATGGTCTATGACCCGAGTTATTTCGTCGATATCGAATTGGAAAAGGCCGATCCGGTGACGCTGAAGGACGCGCCTTCCGGCTGTTCGCTTACGGTTCTTCGGCCCGATCCGCTCGTCGGCGGCGACAAGGCCAAGCTCGACGAAAGCTTTTTCACCGGCCTCGCGCCCGGCGCCAATTTCGGCGTCAAGCTGGCGACGCGCACCATCGTGGCCTGCCCATGAAGCATGGGATCAGGCTGTCAATGGCGCGGTTTGTTTTCGCTGTCGCCGCGCTGGCGCTGGCGAACCCGGCTGTCGCGCAATTCGCCAAAAATCCGTTTTCGCTTGGCGTCGACGAGGGCGCGGTCGGCCATGTCGGACGGCTCGGCATCTGGCTGTTGCAGCAACAGGCGCATTTTTATCAGGCGTTGCGACTGGGCGTCGAAGCGGCGCAAAAAAGCCCTTCGGCAATTTTCTGGCTGGCGGCGACCGCTTTCGGTTACGGGGTGTTTCACGCCGCCGGTCCGGGCCATGGCAAGGCGGTGATCGCCTTCTACATGCTGGCCAATGAACGCGCGCTCAAGCGCGGACTTGTTCTCTCAGGCCTCGCCGCCTTGTTGCAGGCGCTGGTCGCCATCGCACTGGTTGGCGTGGCGGCGGTTCTGCTCGGCCTCACGGCGCAAAAAATGGCCGCCGCGACCCATTGGGTCGAAATCGCCGCCTATCTATGCATCGCGGCGCTCGGCGCCTGGCTGGTCTGGCGCAAGGGCGCGGCGTTTCTTGCCGCCTGCCGCGCGCCGCGCCTGCCCGCCTCCTCGCGCTTCCAATGCGACAATCTTGGCGACGATCTGGCGCATGGCTTGCGATGCGCCCATTGCGTCGCGCCCGATCCGGCCTTGCTCGGCGATCATTTTTCCTGGCGCTCCAGCGCGGTCACGGTGGTCGCGGCGGGCGCGCGACCCTGCTCCGGGGCGCTGCTGGTGCTGGTCTTCGCCTTTGCGCAGGGGGCTTTTTCGATCGGCGTCTGGGCGACGCTGGCCATGGCGGCGGGCACGGCGCTGACAACCGGCGCGCTCGCCGCGAGCGCCGTCCTCGCCAAGGGCGCGACGACCAAAATTTTGGGCGCGCAAACGCGGCGCGCGGAAATTTTCGCCCGCCTGCTCGAACTTGTGGCCGCCGCCGTGGTGCTGTTTCTCGGCCTGTCTTTGCTGGCGGGGCTTTTCGTATCGAGTCGTTTATGGACCCTGTAATCCTGATCGACGCCGACGCCTGCCCGGTCAAGGAAGAATGCTACAAGGTGGCGGCGCGCCACGACCTGAAAGTTTTCGTCGTCGCCAATCGCCTGTTGCAGGTTCCCCGCCACGACAAGATCGAGCGCGTGCTGGTTCCACACGGGCCGGACGCCGCCGACGACTGGATCGCCGGGCGCGCCGATCCGCATTCCATCGTCGTCACCGCCGACATTCCGCTCGCCGCGCGCTGCGTCAAGGCCGGGGCTTTCGTGCTCGCGCCCAATGGAAAGGTGTTCGACGAGGCATCGATCGGCATGGCGCTGGCGATGCGCAACCTGATGGAGGATTTGCGCTCGGGCGGGGAAACCACCGGCGGCCCGAAGGGGTTTTCGCCCCGCGACCGCTCGGCCTTCCTGGCCGCGCTCGAACGCGCCATCCAGCAGGCCCGCCGACGAACGAAAGATTAGATCGAGGAAATTGGAGCCCGATTTTTTCGATGGGTTCAAGGCCCTGAATTAATACCCGGACTCGGAAGTCGTGACTTCCGAATCCGGGTTAGGAGCGAATGCGGCCATAGCCCGTCGAAGGACGGGCGTTCTGCCGAACGCCCTTTGGGAGCTTATGCGAGGGACTACCTTAATCGCGACGAGTCGCGATTAAGGAGACTTGGTATAAGCCCATCGTCCGGCCGCTTTCTTGTGTTCCCGACGTCGCCGGCGCGATAATGTCGAAATCCGAGTTCAAGACAGGGACTGTTTTGCCGCTTCTGGACCTTTTGGGGGCGTGATGACGGAACTGCCCTACCCTCTTTTCGAAGCGCGCGTTGTCGATTGCATGACCGCGCCGGTCGTCACGATTGGACCTGAGGATTCCGCGCGGGCGGCGGCGGAGACCATGCTGCGCCTTCATGTCAGCGGCTTGCCGGTGGTCGATGCCCATGGCCGCCCGCTCGGCGTGGTCAGCGAGAGCGATTTCCGTTTCGCCGATGCGGCGACGCGCCGGAAACAGCGCGAGGCCTGGGTGAAAATATTGTCTGGCGGTCAGGAAATGGCGGCGGATTATCTCGCGGTGCTGGAGCGCGAAGGCGGAAGCGTCCGCCAGATGATGGCCGCGCCGGCGATTTGCATCGACGAATCGGCTGGAATCGAAGAAGCCGGCGCGCTGTTGGATGAATATCGCATCAAAAGGCTGCCGGTCCTGCGCGACGGGGTGGTGGTTGGCGTCGTCACCCGCGCCGGTCTGTTGCGCTTTTTCGCGCCGCAAGCGCCGCCTCGGTCCATGCCGTTGACGCCGGCGTTTTTCGAGGAGGTTGTCGGGGAGGCG
Organism: uncultured Rhodoblastus sp.; assembly: GCF_903903185.1. Lineage (GTDB taxonomy): Bacteria > Pseudomonadota > Alphaproteobacteria > Rhizobiales > Beijerinckiaceae > Rhodoblastus. Next base: position 16,496 of record NZ_CAIUXT010000029.1, on the reverse strand, counting down.
CCGGTCTCCAAGTCCGGACCCGACAAGTCCAGGCCGGCGGGCGCCGCCGGGGCAGACAGGGTGACGGCGGCGGAACTGAAAAATCTGGTCGCGCAATTCGAGCGCAACAAGAGCCGGATGCGCGAGGATGCCCAGCGGCTGGGCAAGCAAAAACGCGAGGAGCAGGTCAAACTGCTGCTGCAATCGCGCTTCACCGATCTCGAATTCGCCCAGCTGCTGACGCGGGCGCGCGAGGCCGCGGCGCGCGGCGAGACCGGCGCGCCGGCGCTGCGCTTCCCTTGCGCGCTTTGCACCGACGGCGGACGCGCGATCAACCTGCCCGATCCCGACTGGCCGGCGACCCTGCGCGGCAAGGCGGCGGATTTTTTTCTGCGCTGGGACAGGGAATTGCGTCCGCTCGGCTTCGCCCTGACGGCGCGAATCGTCAGCTTCCCCGACGGTTTTCCGGGCGACGCCGAACTGTCGCTGGCCTGGGGCCGGTGATTGGCGTCGTGGGTCGTCATCGGGCCCGACTGCCTGAACCGAACAACCGCGCGCTGTGGCAAAACGTCGCGCCAAGCTTCGCCGCTTGACTTCGGGTGGTGCGCGTCACAATCTCGACCAGGGATCGGGAGGCGGGCAATCAGTTTACAAACAACGGTCTCCCTATTTGTCACTGGCTCGACGAATAGTCGTGTCGGGTCCGGGTGTTTCTCAAATATCGGGAGATTCACATGTTTCTGTTGCAAGCTTTCTTGGTGGCGTTTTTCGGCTTGTTCGCGGCGTTCGCTGCGGCGTGGATCGCACATTCCGCCAAGATTTCGGAATTCCGGCAGAGCTGGATTGACGGCCTTCGGCTGGACATTGCCGATTTTATCGGTTTGGCCGAACGCTGGTTCCGGAAAAAGGAAGAAATCAATTCCATCCCGTCCGGGGAGAAGGACAAGCGCGAACGCGACGAGGTTGCTCCCGTCGCCGATGAGGCGCGGGTGATTCTTGGACGCATTCGCCTGGGCCTCAACCCGGAAAACAATCCGGACGGCCAACAAGATACGCAACTGCTCCAGAGCCTCGAAGACCTTCTGAATCCGGGCAAGGTCGATCCGGCTTCGCGGCAGGGGCTCGCCGATATCGCCTTCGACAATGCAAGGCGCACGCTGAAGCGCGAGTGGGAAAAGACCAAAAAAATCCGGGTGCCCCGTCGCAGCGATTTTGATTGGTGACGTTCGCGCCGCCGCTCGCGACCAAGCGGCGGCGCAGGCCGTCAAGGCGTGATCCCGGCCGTCAGGCCGGATCGCCCGGCGGGTCTTGCGGTCGATATTTGAACATCCACAGCGCCGAGGCCGCGCCGGTCAGCGCCAGCAGCGCGGCTGCGCCGGCAAGGCTCAGTCCCGCCGCCTGAAGCGCGGAAAAGACCAAAGTTCCCAAGACCATGAACGCGGCGTTGAGCACATTGATCGCGGCGATGACGCGCGCCCGGCTCGCCGACGGCGCCCAGGCCTGCGCCGCCGAAAAGCTCGGCACCGCCAGCACGCCGCCGGCCAGCGCGAACAGCGCGAGATCGAACGCCACCCGCCAGGTGGTGGCATCGGCGAAAAATTCGGCGACGGTTTTGGGCGCGGCGGCGGGGGCCATGCCATGCAGCGTGAAGGCGAGATCGGCGGCGCTTAGCGCGATGAATAAAGCGGCGAAAGGCGCCGGCGCGAGTTTTATGCCGTCGCGGCAGAAAAACGCCCCGAGGCCTGAGCCCAGCCCGACCGACACGGCGAACAGCGCGAGCAGCAGGCTGACCGCCATCTCGTCGCCCCCCATCTGAATCTTGACCATCGGCGGCAGCAGCGACAGGGCGACAATGCCGAACATCCAGAACAGGCTGACCATCACGCCGGCGCGCCAGAGATTGCGGTCGGCCCACAGACTCGCGAGCAATTGGCCGGTCGAGCGGAAAATATTGGCGTCGATGACGAGTTTGGGCGCGGCTTCGCCGGTCGGGGGAATCAGCAAGCTCGCGCCATAGCAGGCGAGCGAGATCAGGGTCATCGCCACGGCGAATGGCGCGGGATCGCCGCCGTTGCGGCTGGCGAGGCCGCCGGCCAGAGTCCCGAGCAAAATGGCGATGAAGGTCGCGCCCTCGATCATCGCATTGCCCGCAGGCAATTCGTGCTTGCGCAGGCAGTCGGGCAGGATGCCGTATTTGATCGGTCCGAACAGCGAGGACACGGTCCCGAACAGCAGCAGCGCCAGAAACAACAGCGGAATCGATTGCGCCACGAATCCGGCGACGCTGAGGGCGCTCGCCGCCAGTTCCGAAAGTTTGAGCCGCTGCGCCATCCTGGCCTTGTCGAAGCGGTCGGCCATCTGGCCGCCGAGCCCCGAAAGCAGGAAAAACGGCAGGATGAAAATCCCGCCGGCCAGCGTGATCCGGGTCTGCGCCTCGGTCGCGGACAGCTTGGCCATGATCAGGAAGATCAGCGCGTTCTTGAGAAAATTATCGTTGAAGGCGGCGAGGAACTGGGTCCAGAAGAGGGGCGCGAACCGTCGCTGGGTCAATAGAGCGAGCATGAAGATCTCCGCATCGGAGCAGGATAGGACGTCGGACGCTCAGAGTAAGGTTTGCTGCGCCGCAGCAACCGAAACCCTATGTATACTTTTAGCGAAAGAGCCATGAAAACGGTTGCGCTGGCGCGCGAGCAGGGTTCAATTAGGCGACAATGCGATACCGGCGGCCAAGCCGGATCGAGGACTGGGGAGCGCTTGCAAGATGGCTATAGCACTTACCGCCGCGCCGGGGGCGACGAAGAAACCTTTCTATCGCGAGCTTTATGTCCAGGTGCTGTTCGCCATCGTGCTCGGCGTGATTGTCGGCATAGCCGTCCCGGAGTTTGCCACCACGCCAGGCATCAAGGCGCTCGGAGACGGTTTCATCAAGCTGATCAAGATGGTGATCGTGCCGATCATCTTCTGCACCGTGGTCTCCGGCATCAGCCATATCCAGGACGCGCGCAAGGTCGGGCGCGTCGGCGTCAAGGCGCTCATTTATTTTGAAGTCGTTTCCACCTTCGCCCTCCTCATCGGCCTCGTGATCGGCAATGTGGTCCAGCCCGGAAACGGCTTCGCGGGCAAGACGCCCGACGCCGCCGCGGTCGCCCAATACGCCAATGCGCCGCACAAGACCGCGGTCGAATTCCTGCTCGATGTCATTCCCGAGTCGGTGGTCGGCGCCTTCGCCAAGGGCGATATATTGCAGGTGCTGTTTTTCTCCATTCTGATGGGCTTCTCCCTGCTTGCAATGGGCGAGCGCGGCGCGCCGCTGCGCAGCCTGATCGACGATATGGCCCACGCGATCTTCGGGGTGCTTGGCTATGTGATGAAGCTGGCGCCGGTCGGCGCCTTCGGCGCCATGGCCTATACGATCGGCAAATATGGCCCTTCCGTGCTCGGCAATCTCGCCGGACTTGTGGCGACCTTCTATTTCGCTTCCGCCCTGTTCATCGTCTTCGTGCTCGGAACGATCGCCCGCATCGGCGGGTTCAACATTTTCAAATTTCTGGTCTATATCAAGGATGAGTTGCTGGTTGTGCTCGGAACGTCGTCGTCGGAAAGCGCTCTGCCCAACCTCATGGCCAAGCTGGAGCATCTCGGCTGTTCGCGCTCCGTGGTCGGACTGGTGGTGCCCACCGGCTATTCGTTCAATCTCGATGGCACCAATATCTACATGACGCTGGCGACCCTGTTCATCGCCCAGGCGCTCAACATCCCGCTAACCATTCAACAGCAGCTGGTCATCCTCGGCGTCGCCATGCTCACCTCGAAGGGCGCTTCGGGCGTAACCGGCGCGGGCTTCATCACCCTGGCCGCGACTCTCGCCGCCGTCGATCCGCGTCTTGTGCCGGGCATGGCCATCGTCTTCAGCATCGACAAATTCATGAGCGAAAACCGCGCCCTGACCAATATCATCGGCAATGGCGTGGCGACGGTCGTGATCTCCGGCTGGGAAGGCGAACTCGATCGCGCCAAGATGAAAGCGGTGCTGAACAAGCCCTCCGATTCCTTCGCCATCGTGCGCGAAGAGGCAGGGGAAGCAGGCTGATCGCGGCCAGGATCCGCCGCCGCGCCTTTGTGAACCTTTCGGCTTCCGCCCCGCGTATAAGCGGCAGAACTTCCTGTTGCGGAGCCCTTCATGATGGATCGCCGTTTTTTCCTCGCCCTGCTCGGCGCGACGGCGCTGGCCGGCCCAGACGCCCGCGCTTTTGAAATCCGCGCTTACGACAAGGGCCCGGCGCAGGCGGCGATTGCCGCCGGCGGGCCGGTCGTCGTTCATGTCTATGCCTCGTGGTGCCTGCAATGCCACATCCAGGAGTCGATCCTGGACAAGCTGAAAACCGATCCGGCCTATCGTGGCATCGCCTTGTATCGCGTCGATTACGACGGCCAGAAGGACGCGGTGAAGGCGCTGAACTGCCCGCGCTCGACCCTGATCGCCTATCGCGGCGGCAAGGAGGTCGCGCGCATGTCCTGGGGCGTCAGCGACGATGCGGTGACCGGCGTGCTCAAGGCGGCGCTCTGAACCGACAACAAGCCTTTGGCCGGCAAGTATTTTTCCTTATCTGACGTTTTCGCGATCGTTTCGCCCATGGCGCGGGGCGCCGCGCGGCCTGCCGGTGGCGACGCGGCTTCCGGGAGTGCCGCCGCGCGCCGCGAAAATCCGTTTCGGCGGCGGGGTGCGGTAAATGCGGGCGCCGCGATGGCGGCGTTGCAATGAATTCGATAAAGGCTTGAACCTCATGTCTTTCTGGACCTTGCCCCTGTCGTTTCTGGCGGGGGCGCTCACTCTGCTGAGCCCCTGCGTACTGCCGCTCGTTCCCGTGGTGGTGGCGGGCGCGCGGGCGCAAGACCCGCGCGCGCCGCTGGCGCTGGCCGGCGGCATGGCCGTGACTTTCGGACTGGTCGGCGGCTTGCTGGCGTCGCTTGGCGTCGATTTCGGCGGCTCGCCTGTGCTGCGCGCGCTTGCCGCGATCCTGATCCTGCTGGTCGGGCTCGCCCTGATCTTTCCCGCTCTGGCGCATCGGCTGGAGGCTTTATTGTCGCCCTTGCAACGTCTTGGCGCGTCGCTGCAAACGAGGCTGCCGGGCTCCGGCCTGCTCGGACAGGCGGCGGCGGGCGCGCTGCTGGCCCTGGTCTGGGCGCCTTGCGCCGGGCCGACTCTCGCCGCCGCTTTCGTCCTCGCGGCAAGGGGCGGCAGCCTGCCCTTCGCCATCCTGTCGATGAGCGTTTACGCGCTGGGCGCGGCGCTCGCACTGTTGGTTCTGGGCTATGGGTTTGGGCGGCTCGCGGGCGGCGGGCGCCGCGCCGCGCTGGCGACCGGCGCCGGCGCGCGGCTTCTGCTTGGGGGCGCCTTCGCGCTGGTGGGCGCCTTGATCCTGACCGGGGCCGATCACGGGCTGGAGACATTTTTGACGGCCCATATGCCGGACGCGCTGGCCCGCTTCGCCGCGAGTCTTTAGATTTCTTTGTTGTCGCAATGTTTTCGCGAAAAACCGGCGTCCAATTTTTCGCGCATTGCTCCAGGATTTTCGATTTACGCGTTTTCTTGACGCAAACCGGAATCCGTTTCGCTCGAAGACGCTCTGGTCAGTTGAGCCGCCAGATGGCGAAATTGAGCGCAGCGGCAAATCCGACCCACAGCAGCAGCGGCGCCAGGCACAGGCCGGCGAGACGGTCGAGCCGCCAGAACAGCGTCAGCGTGGCCCCGACGAGCAGGGTCTGCGGCACGATGTCGATCAGGCCGAGCACCGGGCTATGGGCGGCGAAGAAAGCCCAGGGCCAAAGGACGTTGAACGCGAGCTGGGCGAGAAACAGGCCGATCGCGGTTTTGCGGCCGGGCTGCTCGGGCAGGATCAGGATGCGCCAGAAGGCCAACGCCATCAGGGCGTAAAGCAGCGCCCAGACCGGTCCGAAAACCGAGTTGGGCGGGCTGAAGCCCGGCTTTTGCAAGCCGGCGTACCAGGGGACGAGATTGGGGAAGGTCGCCAATTGCCCGATCAGCGAATCGAAGAAGACCAGCCCGACGGCGAGCAAGGCGGCGCGGCGCGGCGGCATGCCGGGACGGGGAGGCCGGGTTTCGGTCACGCGGCGTCAACTCCGGTTGCAAAGGTCCACAGGCGGTTGGCCACGAAATTCCAGATCATGACCAGGATGCTGGTGACGATCTGGGCGGGGATATACGGCGCGCCCCAGTTGTCGACCAGCAGGCGCATCAGGCCCCAGGTGATAAAAAATCCCACCGTCGCGACGGCGGCGAAGCGCCAGCCGGCCTCGGCATGAGGGCGGTCGCTGTCGAAGGTATGGCGGCGGTTGAGCATGTAGTTGACCACGCCGCCGATGACGTAACCCACCAGCGTGGCGGGGACGACAGGCAAAATCGATGCTTCCTTCAGCCCGATCAGGATGACGTATTGGACCGAGGTGGAGATCAGTCCGACCATGAAAAAAGTGGCGAACTGGCGACGCCATGTCATTCGAAGTCCTCTCAGCGCGGCGGCAGGCGGGAGAAACAGGCGGCGAGCGCCCTTATGTCCTCGTTGTTCATCTTGCGGCTCATATACAGCATTTCCTTGTGAATGCGACGACCCTCGCGGAAGGCGCGCAACCGATTGCGCGGGAGGCAGCCAAATCGCCGCGATCGGCGGGTTCGGCGAACGCCGCCGTAACTGCGAGCGCCAGCAATCCGGACAAGCGACAAATCTTCGCCTTCAATCGCAAGTCTCCTTGGCGCCTGTTCCGTTTACCGGGGGAGGCAGGGGGCGCCAAACACCGGCATTCCAGACAAAGCGGGATTTTGGCGCAAGCTTGAGTATATCACATCGCGCGCTCGGGCGGCGCGGCGGCGCCCGGCGGGCCAGGGGGTTCACAGCGCCAAAAAACTGGTTTAACAGGAAAGAGTCACTCGGACGGGCCTCTGCCGTCCGAACTTCAGCAGTTCTCTCCCTTCGAGGGACGATCGACGAAGGGCGCGCTCCGGCTATCCAGCCAAAAGTGCGGCCTTTTTTTGTGCGCCGCGACCTGACGTGAGCAAGCCCAAAAACAAAGAAGATTCACATGCCGAAACGGACAGACATCCAGACGATCCTGATCATCGGGGCCGGGCCGATCGTCATCGGCCAGGCCTGTGAATTCGATTATTCGGGCACCCAGGCCTGCAAGGCCTTGCGCGCGGAAGGCTATCGCATCGTTCTGGTCAATTCCAATCCGGCGACGATCATGACCGATCCCGATCTCGCCGACCGCACCTATGTCGAGCCGATCACTCCGGAAATCGTGGCGAAAATCATCGAGAAGGAGCGCTACGCCCTGCCCGGCGGCTTCGCCCTGCTGCCGACGATGGGTGGCCAGACGGCCTTGAACTGCGCGCTGTCGCTCAAGAAAATGGGCGTGCTCGACGATTACGACATCGAAATGATCGGCGCCACCGCCCATGCCATCGACAAGGCCGAGGACCGCGAATTGTTCCGCGAGGCGATGACCAAGATCGGCCTCGACACGCCGCGCTCGCATCATATCAAGACCTTGTCGCAGTCGCTGGAGGCGCTCGAGGACATCGGCCTGCCGGCGATCATCCGCCCGTCCTTCACGCTCGGCGGCACCGGCGGCGGCATCGCCTACAACAAGGCCGAGTTCATCGACATCGTCGAGCGCGGCATCGACGCCTCGCCGACCTCCGAGGTGCTGATCGAGGAAAGCGTCCTCGGCTGGAAGGAATTCGAAATGGAGGTGGTCCGCGACAAGGCGGACAATTGCATCATCGTCTGCTCGATCGAGAATATCGATCCGATGGGCGTGCACACCGGCGATTCCATCACCGTCGCCCCGGCCCTGACCCTGACCGACAAGGAATACCAGATCATGCGCGACGCCTCGCTGGCGGTGCTGCGCGAGATCGGTGTGGAGACCGGCGGCTCCAATGTGCAATTCGCCATCAACCCGGCCAATGGCCGGATGATCGTCATCGAAATGAATCCGCGTGTGTCGCGCTCGTCGGCGTTGGCCTCGAAAGCGACCGGTTTTCCGATCGCCAAGGTCGCGGCCAAGCTCGCGGTCGGCTATACGCTCGACGAAATCGCCAATGACATCACCGGCGGCGCGACCCCGGCCTCGTTCGAGCCGACCATCGATTATGTCGTGACCAAAATTCCGCGTTTCGCCTTCGAAAAATTCCCCGGCGCCGAGCCGACCCTGACCACGGCGATGAAATCGGTCGGCGAGGTCATGGCGATCGGCCGCACTTTCGCCGAATCGCTGCAAAAGGCGCTGCGCTCACTGGAGACCGGCCTGTCCGGCCTCGATGAAATCGAGATCGAGGGCCTCGGCAAGGGCGACGACCGCAATGTCTTGCGCGGCGCGCTCGGGACGCCGACGCCGGACCGGCTGCTGATGGTCGGCCAGGCCATGCGCATGGGGATGGGCGACCAGGAGATTTTCGAGGCCTGCAAGATTGACCCGTGGTTCCTCGCGCGAATCCGTGAAATCGTCGAACTGGAAAGCAAGGCCAAGCTGTTCGGCCTGCCCGACGACGCCGCCAATCTACGCGCTCTGAAGGCCGCCGGCTTTTCCGACCTACGGCTGGCGTCGCTGACCGGCCGGCGGGAGACGGAAGTCGCCGGGTTGCGCCGCCGCCTCGACGTGCGCCCGGTCTACAAGCGGATCGACACCTGCGCGGCGGAATTCGCCTCGCCGACGGCCTATATGTATTCGACCTATGAAACGCCCTTCGCCGGCGTCCCCGCCTGCGAGGCGCGGCCGACGTCGCGCGAAAAGATCGTCATTCTCGGCGGCGGGCCGAACCGCATCGGCCAGGGCATCGAATTCGACTATTGCTGCTGCCACGCCTGTTTCGCGCTCAGCGACGCCGGCTATGAAACCATCATGATCAATTGCAATCCGGAGACGGTCTCGACCGATTACGACACGTCGGACCGGCTCTATTTCGAGCCGCTGACCCGCGAGGACGTGCTGGAAATCCTGAGCAAAGAGCAGGAGGCCGGGACGCTCAAGGGCGTGATCGTGCAGTTCGGCGGCCAGACCCCGCTCAAGCTGGCGAAGGTGCTGGAGGACGCGGGGATTCCCATTCTCGGCACTTCGGTCGATTCGATCGATCTCGCCGAGGACCGCGACCAGTTCAAGCGGCTGCTCGACAAGCTCGGCCTCAAGCAGCCGAAGAACGGCATCGCCTATTCGGTCGAACAGGCGCGCATCGTCGCGCAGGAACTGGGCCTGCCGCTGGTGGTGCGCCCGTCCTACGTGCTCGGCGGGCGCGCCATGGCGATTTTGCGCGATCCTTCGGAACTCGACGAATATCTGCTCGGCGCCCTGCCGGGCCTCGTGCCGTCCGACGTCAAGGCGCGCTATCCCAATGACAAGACCGGCCAGATCAATACGGTTCTGGGCAAGAATCCGCTGCTGTTCGACCGCTATCTTGCCGATGCCGTCGAGGTGGACGTCGATTGCCTGAGCGACGGCAAGGACGTGTTCGTCGCCGGGGTGATGGAGCATATCGAGGAGGCCGGCATTCATTCGGGCGATTCCGCCTGTTCGCTGCCGGCGCGTTCGCTGACGCCGGAAATGATCGCGCGGCTGGAGGCGCAGACCGCGAGAATGGCGCTGGCGCTCGACGTCGGCGGGCTGATGAATGTGCAGTTCGCGCTCAAGGGCGAGGAAATCTATGTGCTCGAAGTCAACCCGCGCGCCTCGCGCACCGTGCCTTTCGTGGCGAAAGTGATCGGCGTGCCGCTGGCGAAGATCGCGGCGCGGATCATGGCCGGCGAAACCCTCGCCTCCTTCGGCTTGAAGCCCTGGAAGGGCGGCCATGTCGGAGTCAAGGAGGCGGTGTTCCCCTTCGCCCGCTTCCCGGGCGTCGATACGGTGTTGGGGCCGGAAATGCGTTCGACCGGCGAAGTGATCGGCCTCGACCGCTCCTTCGACATCGCCTTCGCCAAGAGCCAGCTCGGCGCCGGAACCAAAGTGCCGACTTCCGGCGCGCTGTTCGTGTCGGTGCGCGAGGGCGACAAGCTGCGGATGCTCGACGCGGTCAGGATGCTGTCGGGTCTCGGGTTCAAGGTGCTGGCCACCGGCGGCACCGCCCGGTTTCTCAATGAAAACGGCATTGCGGCGCAGCGCATCAACAAGGTCTCGGAAGGACGCCCGCATGTCGTAGACGCCATCAAGAACGGCGGCGTGCAACTGGTGTTCAACACCACCGAAGGCGCGCAGGCGCTCGCCGATTCGCGGTCGCTGCGGCGCGCGGCCCTGTTGCACCGCGCGCCTTATTACACCACGCTCGCCGGGGCGCTGGCGGCGGCCGAAGGCGTCAAGGCCTTCCTCGCCGGCGATCTGGAAGTGCGGGCCTTGCAGGATTATTTCGCTTGAAGTCGGGCAGGCCCCCCCTGTGGCCCGGGGCGCGGTCAATTCACGGGAATTGACCTGAGCCGAGGGCTGTACCATCATATTAGCCCGGCTGGCCACAGCCGCCGACGCGCCCCTTCGGGCGCGTTACGCATTTTGTCCCCCGGCGGCGTCAATCCAGGGCGTCCCGGCCAGAAAAAATGGAAAAGAGTTGCAGGATGGAAAAGCTGCCCATGACCGTCGCCGGATATGCGGCCCTCGAAGCGGAGCTCAAGCGCCGCCAGCAGGAGGAGCGCCCGCGCATCATCCAGGCCATCGCCGAAGCGCGGTCGCATGGCGATCTTTCCGAAAACGCCGAATATCACGCCGCCAAGGAATCGCAATCGCATAACGAGGGACGGATCGCCGAACTGGAGGACAAGATTTCCCGCGCCGACATCATCGACGTCAGCAAATTGTCTGGCGCCACGATCAAGTTCGGCGCCACCGTGACCCTGATCGACGAGGACACCGAGTCCGAGAAGCGTTACCAGATCGTCGGCGACAGCGAGGCCGACGTTAAGGCCGGCAAAGTGTCGATTTCCTCGCCGATTTCGCGCGCCCTGATCGGCAAGAAAGTAGGTGACGCGGTCGAGGTGAATACGCCCGGCGGCGGCAAGAGCTATGAAATCGTGAAAATCGATTTTATTTGACGCATCGCAAAATGACGCGTGCGCTGCGCGATAAGTACGGCGGCGCTGCCGCGCGCGTCCCTTGAGGGAAAACTTCGAGGTTGCAATGCGACCTTTCCGGGCCGGTCGCCGCGGGCGGCAACCTGTTCGAGTTTGCTCCAATATCTATTTCTTAAAATATATGCTCCGGTCAATTGGCGTATTGGATTTATAATTTCGCGATAAAATATTCCACCCTTTCCTTTTTTCGAGTAAAAGGCGGCCGTTTTTGTCACGTGATATTTAAAATATTGCAACCAAAATGGGTTCGGCGATGGCCAGCCTGTCAATGCCGCTTCCGCGTCGTGCGGCGCAAGCATCTGCGCGCCCGCCTCGCGGCGTGGGCGGCGCGGGAGAAGCGCCGCATGGCTGCGTCCGCGCGCTGAAGGCTTAGCTTAAGTCATTCATTTAAATAAGGTTCAATGACCGGCCGGGCGCTTCGGAAGGCCATGACGATGCGGCTGACGGCCGTGGCGTCGATTTTTTTTTGAGGCTGGGGGGCGCCGTGGCCGTCGCGGGGCGCAAGCGGACTCGTCTGAATCAGGCTGAAATCGCGACAAAATTTCTGTCGAAAAAGCAAATATGCGCCTGCCGGAAGGGATACTTCATCTGTGGTTTTCCGCAAAATAGCCAAAGAGACAAAATCTACTTGCCTTGGTTGTTGATTCTGGCTTACCTAGCGTTACCGATGATTGTTGATGAAAATCGTGCGGGTGCTTCTGAGACGGAATGCAACTTTCACGTGTGGAGGCGGTTATTGTTTGACGAGAGCGCTTTGGAGCGCGAAGCGACGGTAAACGTCGATCGCGGTCTTTACCTTCTCCGTTATGAGTCCGGCGCGGCTTCCGGCGCGTCTCCCGTTTCTGTTGCGCTTCCGGCTTCGGGCAGCGAGCCGTTCATCGAAGTGATTTCCGCTCCGGGAATTGTCACGGGCTTTCTCTCGCGGCCCGGCGAATGCCTGGTGGTTCGCGCAGAGCGCAGCGGTCTGCTATCGATCAAGATCAGGCGGCAGAGCCCCAGCGCGTCGCTCGACGCCAGTTTCCGGCTCGAACCGGTTTTTATCGCGGACGCGGCGGTTTCGACGTTTGCGGCGCCAAATGGCGGTTCGGCGATCGCGGCGCCTTTGGCTCAGTCTTTCGCCCAACCTTTGTCTCGTGCGGGCGGGGCGGCGAAATTCAAACTTCTTGCTCATGTTTCGCGGCGTGGCGACGTCGAAGTCGGGGCAGGCGAATGGGTCGCCGGGCCGCAGGCTCCGGCGGCGATCGAAGGAATCGAACTCCGCGCCGCCTGGGCGTCGGGTCTGGGAATTGAAGTTCAGCCTCTGGTTGCGAGCAACCCGCCGCGTTGGCTGGACTGGGCGCCGGCGGGCGTGTTCGCCGGCTCGCGCGGGCGGTCTCTTGCTCTCGCCGGTCTGAGGCTCCGCCTGGTCGGCGACGAGGCGCCGCGTTTTTTGCTTTCGGTGGATGCGCTGTTTCTCGGATCGCCCATCGTCAGTCGGCGAGGGCGCGAAATCGAACTCGTCGGCGCGGCGGCGGGCGACCCGCTGGTCGGCCTGCGAATCGATATGGCGCCGGAGGCGGTTTCCGTCGCCGGCGATGGGTTTGCGCGCGAAGCGGCGTTTTCGCCGCTGCGCAGCGAACCGAGGGTCAGGGTTTTTCGCGCGGCGGTGGGCAACTGATCGCGTCGGCGCGTGAATAGACGGGGGATGAAATGACTACCTACAATCTCGATTCGGCGATCTTCAACCCGGCGCTGCTGACGGTTATATCCCCCTCGACGGCAGGCATCGTTTCGAGCACCCTGACCGCCGCCGGGCTGCTGCAGCCGGGGACCTTGCTCGATCCCGTTCCAGGCAGCGCGCCGGGTCCGGCCACGATCGGTTCCGGGTCGTTTTTCGCTTACACTGGCCCTAACGGCACCAGTTCCAACGTGACCAGCGGCGGAGGCAATATCCTCGCGACCGGTATTCTCGGGGGGTCGATTAACGACAGTTCCCCCGTGGGTAACGATACACTGGTCGGCGGCGATGCTTCCGGAACGGAACTCCAAGTCAACCTCGGCAATAATACGATTTATGGTGGTGCTGGCCAAGAGACATTGATCGGCGGTTCGGGCAACGACCTTCTGGTGGGCGGCGGACTCTCTTATGTGGTGGCCGGATCGGGCGCAGATACGCTTAACGGCGGTAACTTGGCTGGGGCAAATGACACATTAATCGGAGGGTCGGGCCGAGACGTATTGGCTGCATTCCAAGGCGCCAACGTCCTTCAGTCCGGCTCAGGGTTCAACACTCTATTCGGCGGCGCAGGTGCGGACTCCTTGTTCGGCGGCGGTAGGACTGTGGAAGTCGCTGGCACGGGCGCCAACCATCTTTTGGGTGGTTTCGCCGCGACCTCGGCCGATACATTGTTTGGCGGGTCCGGCAACGACACGCTTGGCGTATTCCAAGGCTCCAATTTGTTGCAGGGAGGGTCGGGCGCCAACACTCTGTTTGGCGGCGCCGGCGCGGACTCCTTGTTTGGTGGCGGTCGGACTGTGGAAGTCGCCGGCACGGGCGCCAACCATCTTTTGGGTGGTTTCGCTGCGACTTCGGCCGATACATTGATTGGCGGGTCCGGCAACGACACCCTTGGCGTGTTCCAAGGCGCCAATTTGTTGCAGGGAGGGTCGGGCGCCAACACTCTGTTCGGCGGCGCCGGCGCAGACTCTTTGTTTGGCGGCGGCCGGACTATGGAAGTAGCCGGCACGGGCGCGAACCAACTTTTGGGTGGTTTCGCCGCGACCTCGACCGATACATTGATTGGCGGGTCCGGCAATGACACGCTCAGCGTTTTCCAGGGAGCCAACTGGTTGCAGGCTGGTTCGGGTTCCGACATGCTCTATGGCGGCTCGGGACAGGATACGATTTTCGGCGGTTCGGGACAGGATACGGTCGCTCTAGGAACCGGCAAGACCCTCGTCGTCGGCGGATCTGGCGCGGATACGGTGGCTTCGGGCCTTCTGGGCAATTCAACTATTCTCGGAGGCAATTCCACCACGGTTAATTCGGCTCAGAACGCGTCTTCGATTGTCGGCCAGTCGACGATTAGTGGTGGTGTAACGCAAATTACTTTCAGCAATAGTCAGGTGCTAGACGTCAAGAACGTCACTATCCACTTCAACGGCGGAGGCGGCATTCACATTGGCTAAAGCGTTCGCTGACCTAGTAAGTTCATAACGCCTTTCCATCAGAGGGCGAATCGGGTGAACGATTAAAACAGCAACCATTCTTGCGAGGAAATCGCCATAAAGTCCTTGGCTTGACGCGGGAGGTTTTGTCGGCAGCTACCTGAGCTTTAGTGACGCGGCTTTTCGTTGCGACGGGGGCGAGATATTTGCTCACCGTCTTTTCCTTACGCGTTGCGACACGGCAGAACAGTTTGAGTTTACTGAAATAGCAGCCAACGGAGTGGCGTTGGGCAAAAACGCGCTTGTCGACCGGTCGTTTTTGGCGTGCGGAGAGCTGTTGGGACGACAACCAGTGCGCATTTTTATATTGATTTCCTTACGGGAAAGGTCAGCTAAATGGCGGGTGCGGTCGTCGATGTGGGATCGACGCCGGGGTTTTGCGTCTCGGCAAGAGCAAAGCGGCGCCGGCCAGCAATATTTGCACGAGTTTCTGCCACGCGCTTCTCTAGAAGCCTCTGGTATCATATGGTAAGTGGCAGATTTAAACGCAGATCAAGGTCCTCAATTCACCAGCGCGGGCGGGCATTGGAAATTGGGTGTAGTTTATAATTTCCAACGTCGACACCAAGCGGGCCACCCTGACCGCAAGCTTACCTTTGAAAGACAAAATATGATCTTGAACTGGAAGAGCGATCGAATCAAGGCTGCCACCTGTCCCGTTTGCGAGAAAGGAGGGCCAAAAAACAATGAACTGTCGTTCCATGCCAATCCGGACGCGCTTCCAATTGATTACCTCCGCTGTGATGGATGCGGCTCGCTGTTCGTCGACGAGTTCGTCGAACCAGCCTATGAAATTGCGCCTCCGACGTTCTCCAGCAATGACTTCGCCCTCAAATATTACATTGAACAAGGCGCGGGCCTCGAAACGCTCGTGCTGCCCGCCATGCTGGGTAAGCAGCGCAATATCTCCCGGTACCTGGAAATCGGTTGCGGCTTCGGTTTTGGGCTGGACTTTGCCATGCAATCTTTCCCTTGGCAGGTGCGTGGCATTGATCCGGGCGACTTGGCCCGCGCCGGCAAGAAAATGCTTAAATTGCCCATCGAAAATACCTATTTGCGGAAGGACGTTGATGTCGAGGAAAAATACGATCTCATCGCGGCCGTAGAAGTTATCGAGCATTTCAAGGACCCTTTTGAAATGCTGTCAACAATGGCAGCCCAACTGGCTACGGATGGCATTCTCTTTTTGACCACGCCTAACGCGGGTGCCATTGGCCGAGACAAGGACTCTGCGGGGCTGATCGCCGCACTAAGCCCAGGATATCACGCTATCCTGTTTTCGGTTGAGGGGTTAAAAGTCCTTTTGTCCCGCGCTGGATTTCAGGAAATGAATGTTGTGCCGCGCGGAATGACCATAATGGCGGCGAGCGGGATGGGTGCTGCCGCAGTGGATTGGGAAAATCTGCTCGACAAGGAATTGTACCGGAAATACCTCACCGCACGAGCGCAAGATTCCTCCCTAGAACCAGACCTCGTAATAAGCTTCAACAGTCGATTGTTCAAACATCTGGTAAATAATAATTTATTGGATGAGGCTTCTGAGGTTTACATCAAGCTTGAGAGACTTATTTTTATACGTGATCGTTTGATGATCTCAAATGTTCTTGACGTCATAAATCGTTTATCTTATTCTGATGGCATAATAACGCCCGCACAAAATTTCCCATTTTCTCTAACGTCTATTTTTTACCTTCGAGCGATAATTTACCTTAACGTAACCGGGGATGGTTATAATGCGGCTCAGCAGTTTTTTGCTTGCTGGTTGACCGCCGTGATTTTTCGGCGGACGTTGCTTGCCGTCGGAATCGACGATGGAGAGATCGCGGACCTTGAAAAACAAGCGAAGAAGCACTTGGCGCTTATGTTTGGTGAAAACAGTCCCTGGAGCATGCGCCTGCCGCTAAGTTCGAATTAGTTTGCGCCTGTTTCTGATGCCTTACCCCTCAGCGAATCGTGTTCGACACCTGCCACGCCAGCACCGCCCTGCTGGCCCAGTCGATGATCGCCACCAGATACAGAAAGCCATGCGCCATCGGCACGTAGGGGTGAGTAGGCCGAGGGAGTTTCACCCTCGGCCCCTCGCAGAACCGGACGTGAACCTCTCGGTTCATCCGGCTCCCATCATCCAATCTACGACATGAAGCCCAGCGACCAATGAATGAATGCGCGGGGTTGGTGTTG
>NZ_CAIUXT010000028.1 GCF_903903185.1 uncultured Rhodoblastus sp. | reverse complement strand
AGCTTGATGCCGATATCTTCGGAAATGACCTGGCCATTCGTCAGGATGGCGACGTCCTCGAGCATGGCCTTGCGGCGGTCGCCGAAGCCCGGCGCCTTGACGGCGGCGATTTTCAGGCCGCCGCGCAGCTTGTTGACGACGAGCGTCGCCAGGACCTCGCCCTCGACATCCTCCGAGACGATCACCAGCGGCTTGCCGGTCTGGACGACGGCTTCGAGCACCGGCAGGATCGCCTGCAGCGAAGACAATTTCTTTTCGTGAATAAGGATGTAGGGCTCGTCGAACTCGGCGATCATCTTCTCGGCGTTGGTGACGAAATAGGGCGAGAGATAGCCGCGGTCGAACTGCATGCCCTCGACGACGTCGAGTTCGGTATCGAGGCTTTTCGCCTCTTCCACGGTGATGACGCCTTCGTTGCCGACTTTTTGCATCGCCTTGGCGATCATGTCGCCGATCGATTTGTCGCCGTTCGCCGATATGGCGCCAACCTGGGCGATCTCGTCGTTCGAGGTGACCTTCTTCGAATTCTTCTTGAGATCGACGACAACGGCTTCGACGGCCAGATCGATGCCGCGCTTGAGATCCATCGGGTTGAGACCGGCGGCGACCGCCTTGGCGCCTTCGCGCGCAATGGCCGCGGCGAGGACGGTGGCCGTGGTGGTTCCATCGCCCGCGGCGTCATGCTGCTTGTTGGCGACTTCGCGCACGAGCTGGGCGCCGAGGTTTTCGAACCGGTCGGCGAGTTCGATCTCCTTGGCGACGGTGACGCCGTCCTTGGTGATGCGCGGCGCGCCATAGGATTTTTCGATGACGACGTTGCGGCCCTTCGGACCCAAAGTGACTTTCACTGCATTGGTGAGGATTTCGACGCCGCGCAGGATGCGATCGCGCGCGTCGGTGGAGAAACGAATGTCTTTGGCGGCCATGTTGTTTCAACTCCGAAAGAAAACAGGTGCAGGAAAAGCCGGCCGGGTCAGCCAACCACGCCGAGAATGTCGCTTTCCTTCATGATCAGCAGTTCCTGACCGTCGATCTTGACCTCGGTCCCCGACCATTTGCCGAACAGGACGCGATCGCCTGCATTCACGCCGAGCGGAACGAGATTGCCGGCCTCGTCGCGGGCGCCAGGGCCGACGGCGACGACTTCGCCTTCCTGCGGCTTTTCCTTGGCGGTGTCGGGGATGATGATGCCCCCCTTGGACTTTTCTTCGCCATCGAGGCGCCTGAGCACAACCCGGTCATGAAGGGGACGGAACGACATGTTGTTTTCCTCGATAGGGCCCCGGGGGCGCGCTTTCAGCAGGAAGGCGCGCCGGTGGCCAAAGTGTCCGCTGTTAAGCAGTCAAGATTTCTTGACGCTGTGCTGCGCCGCTTCGATCTGCTTTTTCAAGGGATCGAAAGCGGCGGTGAATACGGCGGTCGTCAATTCGGCGATACGGCGGCTATCGCTGACCGCGGTGTCTACGCCGTCCTTGATCAGCTTTTGCTGCAATGCCAAGAACTCTTGGGGGCTTTTCACGGCGGAGAGCGCCTCCAGGGCGGCGGTCAGGTTCTTGACATTGTTTGACGCAAATTCCTGATACGCATCGGTCAAATCCTTGATGGCCGCAGCAGAGCCTTTTCCGCTTTCGGCCAGAGTGTGGGAACTGTCCTTCGCGATCTTTTTCGCAGCCTCGGCGCTCCTGGACAGGGTATCGGCGCCATTTTTGGCGATCTGCTCTACGGTCGGGTTTGCCATGACTCGAAATCCTCGGTTATTGACGCCTGGTTGGGTTTTGTACCGTAACCGTCGGCGAAATGGTCGCGAGGATCGGAAAGTACTCATTTAGGATTGAATTTGGGGCGGTGTCGCGCCGCCCTCGGTCCCGGCGCCGCTCCTGTCACGCGGCTTCGCCAATCGGCTTCTTTGCGAGCGGGAACATGATCGGTCCAAGTAATGAGGGCGCCACGACGGGACCGCGTCATGGCAAGACGAGGCCCGAGTTCGCCCGCAACTGGAGTTCTGAGGCGGGTTTGGCGTCTTCGAGGCCGAGGGCGATCAAGCGTTGCGCCATCGGATGTTGGCTGTCCGAAACCTCCAGGCGCATCAAGCCGGGCAGGCAGAACTGGCCCTTGCCGCGCGTATTGACCAGCGTGCGCAGCATCATTCCCTTGTGCGCGGAGTAGAAAATCAAATACAGCAAGGGGGCTCGGACGCCAGGACCGGCCTGACATGAAAAAGTCAGGATTTTCCTTGTTTCATCGGGATAGGCGACGTCGCCGGCGAAGGCGCCATTGCGCAGGTCGAACCCGATTGGCGTCACGAATCTGGGATAACTCCAGATTTCCCGTCGGGCCGCGCAAGCTGCCGCCGTGGTGACCGGGAGGTCAATGACGTTGAAACCGACGACGCCTTTGTCCAGGCTTCCGAACAAGGAGAAGAGAGCCCACGCAGGCAGAGTGACGCCTTTTGGAGCGCATGCAATAGCGACGCCGACCTCCCGATAAGCCGCGATCGAGGTTTTCCTGTATTCGTAAAGCGAAACAACCGCTAAAGCCTTCCTGCCAAACCGAACGGGCTCCAGGCCACCCTGAATGACGGACCCGGCTTTTTGCGGATCCACCCGGAAGCACGCCATGACGTTGGAATTGTCATATTACCGAAGGGCATTTCGACGTCGCCCTCGCTGGTGGCGACGACGTTGCGCGGATATTGAAAAAAAGGGTCGTTCTGCCTGGGAACGTCATGCCGGAACTGGCGCTCAAGGCGCCTCAGGGCGTGATGCAGACGATCCGCCGCTTTTATTTCGATACGGCGTTGTCGCCTTCGCCTTACGCGCTGGCGGCGCTGCGCGAACTGGTCGACGCCGATCACATATTGTTTGGCAGCGATTTCCCCTTCGCGCCGGCTGTGGTCACCGGCATGGAGACCCGGGCGCTCGATGAGTCCGCCATTTTCGACGCGATGAGGAAAGAGAAAATCAACAGGGGCAACGCGTTGGCGCTTTTTCCGCATTTGGCCAAGGCCACGGCGGGCGAAGCACACGGGTTGGGCAGGATCAGACAGGCGTCGCATGAGGCGGCCGAATTGCTGGCAGGGAAGGTGCGCCAGCGCTGAAACCTGAAAATCACCTGGCCCAAGAAACTGGCCCAAGAAACTGGCCCAAGACTCGATCATTTTGATCGGCTTCATCACGCCGCAGGCGACACCAAGTGCGGGTGTAAAGGGTCATGCCGGCGATTCAAGCACTTGGCGAACGGCTGCTTTGTGTCAATGTTGGTGTGGCTTCGGTGGGGACGGCAAGGTCCGTTGATGGCGCATTGCTGCCGCCAATGAGGTGTCTCGTCGCGTCTATATATAGTGGGTCTTCGTCTTTGCCGGGTAGCGATGGATCAAACCACGCGCAGACTGCTTTCATTCGATTCCGGCAAACCTCGCTCGCCCACCAGCCACTCCCGAAGCTTCGTCCACCGCCGCTTCGCCCCATGGCTACGGACGGCGATCGCCAGCGCCTTGCGCTGCCCGACGATGACGACCAAGCGCTTGCCTCGGGTGACAGCCGTATAAACGAGATTCCTCGCCAGCATGGTGTAATGCTGCTTGGCCAAGGTGATCACCACTGCGGGATATTCCGAGCCCTGCGACTTGTGGATCGTCGTCGCGTAGGCTGGGACGAGCGCGTCGAGTTCGCCGAACGGATATTCGACCTCGCGCCCTTCGAAATCGACGATCAGAACTCCGTCAGTTTGGTCGATGCGCTTGACCCTGCCGAGATCGCCGTTGAACACCTCGCGGTCGTAGTCGTTTTCGGTCTGCATGACCTTGTCGCCGGGAGCGAAGGCCGAGCCGAAACGCTCGATTTTCAGGGCCATGTTCGGATTGAGCGCGTTCTGGAGATCGACGTTGAGCGCACGCGCGCCGAGGGCTCCACGCTGCATCGGGCACAGCACCTGAATGTCGCGGACCGGATCGAGGCCGAAGCGCCGGGGAATTCTGTCGCGTACGATCTGGACCACCTTGGCCGCGCCATCCTCGGGATCGTCGGCCTCGACGAAAAAAAAGTCGGAATCCTCGCCCGCCCTGGTCCACTCCGGCATTTCGCCCTGATTGATGCGATGCGCGTTGACGACGATCCGACTTTCAGCGGCTTGCCGGAAAACTTCGGTCAGCCGTGCGACCGGGATGGCGCCGGAATTGATGATGTCGGCGAGAACCTGGCCGGGACCGACGGATGGAAGCTGGTCGACGTCGCCGACCAAAAGCAACGCCGCCTTGGAGGGAATGGCCTTCACCAGCGCGAACATCAGGGAGGTGTCGAGCATGCTGGTCTCGTCGATGACGAGGAGATCGCATTCAAGCCGGTATTCGGTGTTGCGTTTGAAGCCGCCGTTTTTCGGGTCGGTCTCAAGCAGCCGGTGGATGGTCTTCGCCTCGATGCCGGTCTGCTCGGCCATGCGCTTGGCGGCGCGGCCGGTGGGCGCCGCGAGCAGGATTTTCGTGCCCTTGGCCGCGACGATGCGCAGGATGGCGTCGAGCAGGGTCGTTTTGCCGACGCCGGGACCGCCGGTGACGACCGCAACCTTTGACCGCAGGACCGTCGCGATCACGGCGCGCTGCGACGGCGCCAGCGTCTTGGCAGTCTTTTTTTCGACCCAAGGAATTGCCTTGTCGGCGTCGATCGCCGGCCATGGCGGCTCGCTCCGCCCCAACGCGAGCAGACGTTCGGCGATCCCGCGCTCGCTGAGATACAGCCCCCGCAGGAAGACGCAGGGTCGCCCTTCGATTGTATCCGCCATGACCTCGCCGCCAGCAATCTCATGGGTCAGGGCCACGCCGACGATGCCGGCGTCGACTTCGAGCAGGGTCGTTGCGAGCTTGATGAGCTCCTCCACAGGCAGAGCGCAATGGCCCTCGTCGGTGGCTTCCTGCAACGCGAAGGAGATGCCGGCCCGCACCCTCTGCGGCGCCTCGCGCGTCATGCCGAGTTTCATGGCGATGGCGTCCGCCGTCCGAAACCCGATGCCGCGGATGTCGCGCGCGAGCCGGTAGGGGTCCTCGGTCATCACCTGGATCGCGTCATATCCATAGGTTTTGAAGATGCGGACCGCGCGCGACGTGCCAACTCCATTGGAGTGCAGGAAGAGCATGACGTCGCGGATGGCCTTCTGCTCGGCCCAGCCGGCGGCGATTTTCGCCGCACGGAATTCGCCGATACCGGATACATCCCTGAGCTTCTCCGGGTTGGCTTCAATGATTTCAAACGTGGCCGCGCCGAAGACGGAGACGATCCGCTCCGCGAGCTTCGGGCCGATGCCGCGCACCATCCCGGAACCCAGATATTTCTCGATGCCTTCGGGCGTTGTCGGCGGCGTGGTCTTGAGGAAATCCGCCTTGAATTGAAGACCGTGGGTTCGGTCCGTGATCCAGACACCCACCGCGTGGATAAACTCGCCGGCCGAGATCGACGCCACGTGGCCGACGACCGGCACGAGGTCGCGCTGGCCCCGAGCTTTCGCCTTCAGGACGACGAAGCCGCTGTCCTCGTTGTGGAACGTCACCCGCTCGACCGAGCCGACGAGCGTGTCTCTCGGCGGCGTTGCGTCGGAGGATGGCTTCACGGGAATTGACCGAAATCGGGATGACCAGCGATCAGTGTACCACGAGCTTCCGAAGAGCAACCATTCCCAGGACTTCAACGAGACCGAAGCACGCAGGATTCGGGGTTCTCCACAGCTTGGGTGATCGGGTTAACATCTTGGTGACCTTTTCGGCCCTAGCCTCTGATTGCGCCAACCAAGGGAGGTCATGTATGACAGACGTCGTGGGTATTGCAGGTGACCGGATTCGCTCAATCGTCAAGCGCATCGAGCACATAGAGGAAGAAATCAAGGCACTGAACGAGGGCAAGAAGGAAGTTTTCCAGGAAGCCAAGGGCGAAGGCTTCGACCTTAAAGTTATCAAGGAAATCATCCGCCTGCGTAAGCAGGACAAGGACGAAAGAGATGAGCATGAGTCGCTGCTCGATCTATATCTCAGCGCTATGGCGTCTCCTGAGACCGAACGATCGAAGGCCGCATAGAATTTAGGCTGTCAATCAGCGCGAGGGCGCTCGCGCTGATCGGCGTCCAAACCAAGTTTCGGGTCCTGGCGCAATGCTGCCGCCGCCACGCGAGCACTCTCGCCGCCTTTATATCAGCGGGTGGTGTTTATCTTTGCCGGATAGGCGCGGATCAAACCACCCAACACCAACATTCGCATTTCAGTTTCCCTTCACGTTCAAATTCGGCGCCAGACCCAGGCCGGCCGCCTGGAGCTTCTTCACCAATTCGCCTTCACCGTATGAAAACCGCGCCTTAACGCGCACCAGGGACAATCCAGCCTCAGCGCAGACGCGATCGACCAGAGCGTCGCGCCGCCGCCGGTCCGCTGCCTCGTGCGAGCGGTCGTCGACCTCGATGACCATCACGGGATCCAATGTCGTCCGATGGCAGATCACGAAATCGACGCTCTTGCCGAACACCTGGCTCAATGATTTCCAACGAGCCCTCCGATTTCCAGCGGCCTCGACGCCGATAAGATCAGCCAGACGGACCTGGACGAAGACACGATAACGCGCGCCAACAACGCGATCGAGCTTCCCGAGAAATTCCTTCTCGTTCTGGCTCAAAAACCGCCCACGGCAATATCGAACCGAGCCAGAACCGCCGTAGATGAACTCCAGGCACGCCGCCCCCAAAAAGGCGACGAAAACCAAAAAGACCATCCCTTCAGTCATATCTGGACTCCAAATCACGGCGTCAGGCTAGCGGATCGAGCGACTGGATGTTCTTCCGCATATTCGTTCAGCACCCCATTCAGCTCTCGATCGGCGGCGACGAATTCGCTCCGAAGAATTATTACATCCTCCTTCCCCACCGGCGCGCCCGGCGCGCGGAATCCACCAGCCTTCGCCGCCGCCACAAGCCTGCGAGCCCCCTCGCGCCCGGCTTCAACATCGCCGTCCATGATCGCCTCGACAGCCCCCAGCCTGTTGATCGTCTCCAGATCCGCCGCCTCGATCAGCTCGTCGCCGCCTCGCGGTTCGGCATATCCTCTCTCGTTCGACGTCCTTTCGAACATCGCGGCAAAAATCGTTTCGAACGATTCGTTCGGCGCCGGCGCTTCTTTCGCCCGCTCTCCGACCGCCTGCAGCGCCCCGGCGATACATGCCTCAGCGCTCCGTCCCGCGACCGCCGAACGCGCAAAAGCCTGTATCATCGCATCCAAAGCCGGCGACCGCTCGGCTCGACGGCTGTCGGACGCGAGACCTCTTTCAATTCGGCCAACGAGCGCATCGACCTTCGCCGCATTCGCCTTGATCTTTTTCACATCCGGCGCCGGTAAAGCGAGGCAGCGATTCAACCGCATCGGTCCCTTCACCTTCACGTCTGAATGGAACAGCTTTGCGTGAATACGGCGACCGCCAAAAAGCACGATCGCCTCGCCTTCGATCAACCCTTGCAAATCACGCCAATCGATCCGCGAAGTTTCCCTGAGCTCGGCCGACCGGCCACTCGCGAATTCACCGAAATCATCGGCCTGGAAATTCGAGACCTGCGAGACTGTCGTCCGGCCCGCCGTCCCTTCAATCCATTCTCGCGTGCGGTTCGCATCCTGCAGGCGCATGGCGACCGTCAAATTGGCGTTGCCGAGAAGCGACGCCGTTTTCTCGCCCAGGCGCGCCCAGATGCCCGAAACCTCCTGAAGACCAAGCCAGAACATGAAATTCAGGCCACGCCCCATGGCCAGCATGCGGTCCATGCCCGATGTCGCGTAGCTGGCGACCTCATCGAGGACGACATGAAAAGGCGCGGCTCCCATGCCGGGCTTGTTGGCGACGATCGCGTCATAGTCGCCTTCGAGCCGCGACCCAAGCATCTGCGCCATCATGCCGCGCAGCGATGCGACCACGATCTTGCCGAGCGCGGCAAGCCTGTCGTCCGAGCTTTCGAGCGCCGGCAAGTTCACCACGAGAATCCGCCGGTTCAAGACCACATCGCGCATGTCCACTTCGGACTGCTGCACCTTGAAAATGTGGCCAAGCGAGACGCCCAAAAGCTCGAACGTGCGCGTAAAATAAAAAACCGCGAAACCGTGCTGCTTCGACGGCTCCTCGGTTTTTTGCTTGTTCCAATCCAACGCCATGTCATAGGCCGGCAATTCGCCGAGGTAGGCGCGTAGCGGGTAGATGACGTCCTCGGGAATGTCCGACACGTCGATGTCCAGCGAGTGACCCGTAGCTGGATCGCGCACCTCGAACAGCTTCTTGACCGCGATTTTCCAGATGCAGCGCAGTTCAAAACTGAAACGAATCGTCTCGATATTGAGCGACACGCCCTTGTTGTCCCGCATCCAGACCAGCACCGGCGCCATGGTGCCGACCAACGCGACCGCGCGGTCGCGAAACACCTGGTTTGAGTCTCCCGAGACCGTCTCGCCCAACTGGCTCGAAAGCATTTCGCCAATGGCGTCGGCGTTGCCGACCGCGAAGGGGTTAAAGGTGTTCGATTCCTTTTCGCCCGACGCGGTCATGAAGTTGAGGCACAGAACGTCATCCTCTCGCCCAAACCGCCGCGCCAAGGCGAGCACTTCGCCAAAGAGCTTATTGTCGGCCTTGCCGTCGACCAGCACAAAGCCGCTTCCATGCGCCAGCGCATTGGTCAAAAACCCGACGAGCGCGGTCGTCTTGCCCGCGCCCGTCGTTCCGGGAACCGTCGCATGCTGCCGTCCGTCGTCGGACGAGAGCCAAAGCTCCCGGCCTTTAAGATCGCGTCCAAGATAAATCGTCCCAGCCGCGCGCCTCGGCCGGCGGTCGGCTGGCGACGGATAATTATAATCCTTCATCCGTGCGCTCATCGGCAGGCGCAAAGGCAACGTCACATGCTGGCTGAGGACGATCGCGGCATAAATCACCGAGGCCGGAACAAGGAGATTGACGAGCGCGGGTTCGATCGCCATGGCGACGCCGGCGACGCCCAGCACCAGGCCCGACGCCTCGCTCAGCAAGAATTCCGAGAGCCTGGCCGTCAGAGGCCGCACGTCGCGGCGAAGGCGGCCGCTCGAAACCTCGAACCGATCCTGCGGCCCCACAATTTCACGCTCAAGCACGTTCGTTCCTCCTCTGGTCCCGCGCCTCAGCGAAGACCAAAGGCGGCAGTCCCGCGACTATGGACTCTGGCAGTGCCCTGAGGTGCTTCGGCCTCCACCGCCGGATTCTCAGGACCCGCTCCGTCGACGGCGACCGGCGGCGGCAAACGCGGATGCGGGGCCAACGCCGACACGAGCTCAGCCCGATTGTCCCTGCCCTCACTCAACCGATGGACAAAGCTCGCGCCAACGACCGCCATGGAAACCAGGGCCAAAACCCCAAAGGATTTTGCGACCCATCTGCTTTTTCCCGTCGGCTCGCTGGAGAATCGGGGCGCATTCGGATCGCCGCTCGTCCACGCCGTCCAATCGGGCCGCGACGGCGCGGCAAGCGAAACATGAAAGTGCAACTCCACCTTCACACTCGGCTCGTTCGTCTCAAATTCATTGCTCATGCACATCCTCCGGGATTGGAGCTTCACGATCCGATTGAAAGGCGCGAATTCCAGACGTCGAAATCATCCTCGCAGCCCAATTTTCAGCGCCATCACCGCGCAAGAAAATTCCGGCGCGGCCAAGGCGCGCCCCGCGCCTCTTTCCGCCTCCCAGTGGCTGCGCGCGCCGATCGCTTCAACCCTCGGACAAGGGTGCGGGTGATCGCGCCGCCCCTCGCTCTCGAAACCGAGCGAATGAAGCGCAAACCACAATTCTCGGTCGACGAGTTTCAGGAACGCGAATTGCGCGGGCGCCAGAGCGCCGGCGCGCGCCCGCGCCTCGCACAGGACCGTCATCAAACCCGTCGTCGTGTAAAAATGACGCGCCATGCCATCGAGCGCTTTCCGCACGATCGCGGCGTCATTCAGAACGCGATCGGCAAGCTCGATGATCTCCTTCGAGAAACAGAGCGGGTTTTCCGGTCCAGCCACGCCATCGCGCTTGTTGAAAGGAAGCGAGGACGACAACAGCCCGAGAAGCTCCAACGCTTCCTCGCGTTCGCATTCCCCGTGCAGCGCAAACACCGCCAGCATGCACTTCACGGCCCCCGACGCAGCCTTTACGCCTCGCCAGGGCTCGCCAAGCTGCCGGACAAGCGCCTCGCGCGCCTTCAGCTCATCGAACGCGCCTTCCTTCCCGTCAGCCCAGAGGGCAACCCATTCCGCTGGCCGCAACGCCGGATCTCCAGGACGCGGATTTTTGTCCCGCACGCCCGCAAGCCCGAGCTTCCTGCCGACAGTCCACGAAATGAAAGGAAAACTCGTGGCCTGCTCGCGCATCAGGCCTTCGAGATCGAGCCGCCGCGAAAAGCGCCGATTGCCCGCCCGCGCGAAGCACACAAGCCCGAGAAGCCCCACGATCCCGACGGCCGGATACAGAAAAAACGCGCCAATGTTCCGATACAGCCGGACGAGTTGATCGAACCGCACCAGTTCCCGATTGGCTTTCAGCACCTGGGAGTCGGCAAGCTGGAAGCGATCCGACAGATAACCGATCGCCTGCATTTCCCAATGGGCGAGCCACATCGCAATCGTGCTGATTTCGCCATGATAGACTTGCCACGACGACCAGAGAAGAAAACCCGCGCCCACGATAATGATGACCAAAAAAATCGCGGACGATTCGCCGCCGCGAGCGGAATATCCGGGTTGCGGCGTCATGGCGCCGGCCTCTCTAGCCCCGCGATCGCCCGCTGGCGCAGCCGCATCGCGTGCTCGCGCAGATTCTTGAGATAGATGAGCTTGTACTTGGTGTTATGGGAATGATAGATCGCCACTCCTTCCCAAAAATTGCCCGGCGCTTCGTCCAGCGCCTGCCTCAAAATCCAGGCGCCGGCCTCGACATTGGCGCAAAAATTATCCCGCAACGCCAGATACGCCGCATCCTTCGACGCCTTCCAGCGTTGCGCGATCTTGTCGACCCATATCTCGTTGACCTGCATCGGCCCAATGTCGACCGTTTTATTGCTGTTTGGGCTCACCGCGCCCAGGCGTCCACGCTCGACGTCCAGCAGCAAGACCAAGACGCCGGCGGGAACGCTATGCGCCTCCGCCGCCGCCTTGAGGCACGCTTCGATCATCAGTTCGTCCGCGCTCGCGGGCCGGACCAGCATGATGGCGGTCGCAACCGCCGCGCCGAGAAGAGCCGCGCGCCGCATCATGCCGGCGCCCTCCGCGCCAGCGCCCTGGCGGACGCCTCGTCAAACACCCGAGCCAAGTCAAGAACCATGATCCCGCGCGGTGTCGAAGCCTGCGCCAGCGCCTCCATGGTCGAAAGCAACACTTCCGAGAATGTAGTCGCCGTGATCGATTCGACGCGCCAGGAAAACAGCGCATCGAAATCGCGCTTCAGCTTGAGCCCAAAGCCCTCGCCAAAAGCGTCCAGCGCAAGCGCTTCGCCTGACGACAGAAACACCGGCAAAAGTCCATCCGGCGCGGCCGCCGCATCCGGCGGCACCACAACCATTTCGCCGCCGGCCCTGTCCTCGAGCACCACGTCTCGCCCCGCGTCTTCAAGCAGCTGACGCACGACTCTCGCCACATAGGCGACATCGAGCTCCTTGCTCACGCGAACCTCCGGCGCTTCCACGCGGGAACCGCCGGCCGGAACGGGCCGACAAGGAGGCGGCGAACCATTCGGATCGTGGCGGGAACGGTCATGCCGGCCCAGCTGATCACCGAGAAAAAGACGACGCCGGTCAGAGCGATATAGAAGGTGGTCCACGACCAGTAGACGACGAAGACGAGGACCGGGAGACATGCTCGCGCATCGAGCACCCACACTTTGACCGGCTTTCCAGTATCGCGCCACATGCCTCGCCCTTCCTATTCGATTTCCCGCCGAACCATTTCGGCGGCTTCCTCATCGATCCGGCCCTCTTTGAGCGCGATCTCGATCGTTCTCGCATAGGGCTGACCGGTACGCTCAAGCGCTTCAATCGTGATTTGCGGCCAATCGTCGGCGCTGGCCGTCGCGAGACGCCGCCGAAACTCCGCGTCGCAAACCAGAAACTCGCGCAGAGGCGTCCACCGCCCTTCGGGCGTCGGCACAAGCCTTTGATTGATCACCAACCGAAGCGCCTGCGCCAAGGCGATCATCTGATCCTTCATCTGATCGGGCGGCAGCAGGCTCGCGACGCGCTGCATCGTCAGCGAAATGGTTTCCGCGTGGAGCGTCGTTTGCGTCGCGTGACCGGAAATCGCCGCGTGAATCGTCGCGCGCATATGCTCCGGCTTGCGGCACTCGCCAACGATGATGTCGGTCGGCTGGCGACGCATTGCGCCTTCCATAAAGGCATCAAAACTCGGCAAATTGCGGGGTATTTCGCTTTGCGTGATCGTGCTGGTCGGGCTGCGCACGCGATCGAGCAGAAACTCTATCGGCTCGGCGCATTCGATGATGTTGTGATGCCCATGCGGATCCATGAGCTTCGCCATGGTCATGCCGCCGATCAGCGTCGATTTGCCCGACCCCGTCGCGCCCGACACGATCATCAGGCCTTTGCTCATGCGAAAATTCGCCAAAATGCCGGGCTCGAGATTCTGCTTTTCGAGCGGCGGCGGAAGGTCCTTGACCGGACGAATGACCGCATGAACGCCAGTCCCCTGGCTCGTGACCGACGGCGTGATATTGACGCGGAACCGCAAGACCTCCTTTCGCGGCACGCCGATCACATACATCACGTTGATGTCCTGACCGCTTTGCAGCCGCGCCATCCCGTCGGCGCCATAGAGATGATTGACGATTCCCGCCGCGTCTCTCTCATCGAGAGGCAGCCGCGAAGTGACCTTGTAATTCTTGCCAAAACGCCGGAACGCCGCCGGTTGAAACGTGGCGAACTGGATCTGCTCCGCGCCAAGCCGATGGACATGGCTCATGAAGCTGTCGAGCCCCGGCGCGTCGCGCCGGCTGTCGACCACCCAGCGCGCGCCATTGTCCGACCATTCGATCGATTCAGCGTGATCGACCGCCTTGGGTTCATCCGCGAGCGCACGCATGGGGTTACTTCGGGCAATCGCGAGAGCCACGCGACCAGGGCGATCCGTTCGCTCTCAAACCCGGTTGAGCCGTGATCCGCGCAATACGATCGCCACCGCGCAACTCGGCGCCGCCACCGTCAGCGGCCTTTTCGTTGAGGACAACACGTGGGTTCTCGACGAGGCCCTTCTTCAGCAGCACGCGGTAACGCGCCATCCCGACGATGTCGCGTTGAAGCCGGCCGAGATCGGATAGAAAGATGTCGACCGCCTGCTTTTCGCCACGGCCCCAGCCTTCCGCGACAAACTTGTTCCAATACTGAGCTTCCTGCTCCGTTCTCGGAAGTACGGCATCCGCCGGTTGCTTCGGCCAGCCCCAATCCCGAACGAGATAGGCCCGCCAGTTCGGCGGCGCCGACGCAAAGCGCGCCGCGCGGGTGATCGAATAGACGCACGCTGTCTCGCGCGCGACCTGGCCTTGTTCGGACAAGGCGAACGCCATCTGCGCTTCGGACACGATCGGCGGGACCATAAGAATTTGACTGCCAGGATGGTGAAGCACCACGGCGTTGAATTCATAAACGCGGTCGAGATTGTCCTCGTACCTGCGCAGCATTTCATTGATAGCGAAGGCGCGCGCCGCGAGGCCGCCCTTCGCGCCATAGGTCAGGCCAGCGTCGCGCAACGTCTCCTCGCGACCCGGTTCGAGCGGCGGCGCGCCCGGAATTCCGACAACGCCACCCGGACGCGCGGACTGAAGCGCCTCGAGCGACGGCGGACGCTCGCCGCCCACCGCCTGGGGATCCACCAAGGCGCCGGTCACAGGCTTGTTCAACCCGTTGCCCAGCTCACGCGCCCTGCGATCGACTTCGTCCGGAGATGGGGCGGGCGGGACAGGCATGAGGATGACGCCATCCGGTCGCGGCGGGGTGGGCGCCGGCGACTCCTGAAGAAAAGCCGCAGCCGGGTCCGGTGCTGGCGCCGGGGCGGCCACATCGGCGGCGAACGAAGCGCCCGAGAGCGCGGCCAAAATTGCGGCGGCCGCGCCACCGTTAAGAAGACGACGCTTAGCCAAGATAGACGACCTCCACCAGATGATGCTGCGAGTCGAGACGCACGCCCGCCTGCGATCCGGCTTGCTCGCCGAGCATGCGAAACAGGTCGTAGACGCGGCGCGGCGCGGGATCGATCGACACCTGGACGCGCGGCGTGAAGGGCGAGGCGCCCTTGATTTCGACCGCGTAGCCGACAAGCTTCGCCAATTCCCGGATCGCGTCATCGAGAGAACCGTTCCACTGAAAAGACACCTGGCGATCGAGCTCGCCCGGAACGACGGTCGGCCGATCCGACGCGGCGACTTCCGGTCCCATTTTGCCGATGCGCGCCATTTCCCGACCGACATCGCTCATGCTCTCTTGCAACTCGCGTTCGGCGTTCGGCATGCCGGGCGTCGCCACTGTCGTTGGAATCGGCGTCACCGAAGCGCAGCCGGCGAGGCTCAATGCCGCCAGCGCGACCAAGACCGGTGTTGAAACTCTTTGCCTCATCGTCAATGGCTCCCTCGTCACCACCAACTTCGGCGGCGATGGCGCGAAGTCGAAACGCGTTTTTGAAAAAATGCGGAGCGGTTCAACCCGCTCCTCGGCGACCTATTGCGTGGCGGCCAGCAGCTCCGCGCCGTCTCGCTCATAGGGTCTGAGCTTCAGCGCCACCCCGCGGCCGTCGATCAGTTCGGCCGCCAGATCGTCGACCACGCCCGCTTGCGCCGCCGCTTCCATCGCTCCCGCCTTCAGACGATCGGCCTTGCGGCGTTCGATTTCCTTCAACGACGACCCTTTCGGGAACACCGCCGCCAGCCGGCGAAGCGCTTCCTCGAAGCCCAGGGCTGTGTAAAGACGATTGCGCAACGCGCTGTCGCCGGGCGTCGTCGAATGCGCCCACAGTTCCGCCGGGCCAAGCTGGTTGACCAGCACCTGTTCGTATTTGGCGTTGTCCACATGAAGGACGAACAGAAACGGCGCGCCGTTCGGGCCTGGCCCATGGAGCCCGTGCCGAACGACCTGAGACGCGCCTTCTGACAAATTGAACCGCTCGATCACCTGCTCGGCTTCTTTTTCGTCACCGACGCGCAGGATGAAGCGCCCGGTCGATTGCGCGAGAATCGAATCGCCCATGTCGCCGAGCCGTTGGCTCGAAAAGCCGAGTTGGACATTGTGTTTGCGGCCCTCGCGCGCATCGAGCTCCGCTTGCGCCTGCACAAGCGCGCTGCCCTTGGTTCGATGCCATTCGTCGTAATCGAGACGCTTCACCGATTCATAGACTTCCTGAAACCGCTTCGCGTGATAGGGCCGGACGAATTCGGGCACGTAGCGGAGATAGTCCGGCTTGAGAAAGAAGTTTCGAGCCAGGATGTGACGGCCGAGGAGATACATGATCTCGGTTTGCCGATTCGCCGCCGCCGAGCCGGTCGGCGCCACTTCCTGCAGGTCGAGCACGATGATCCGCGCCGATCCGAAGTCCAGTTTCGTGGGCTGGTTGAGCGTCGGAAAGCGCCGAATGGCGTCACGAATGTAGCGGTCGAAAAGCTGCGACGCCGTCTCGGCGGTCAGATCGATCTTCAACGATTCGAACAGATCGACCACCTGTTCGGAGCGCGCGGCGACAATCAGATCCTCAAGCACCGGCACCGCATGCCGTTGCGCGATTTCCGCCAGGCGATATTGACCGCATTCGCAAAGCGCCGTCACGACGTCACGCCAGATCGGATATTCGGAATGGATTTGTATGTCGTGATTAGCGATCGCGGCGTCGACGAGCGGCTCGACCCCGCGCACATATCGTTTCGGCGTGCCCCCCGGAACGTCCTTGCATCGCCGATAGGCTTCATCGACGACGAGCTTGATCATCTGCGTCACACCCTCGAACGGCTTCGACGTGTCGGCCGGAAGGGTCAGTAGCGACAGAAAGGTCTCCAGAAAGGCGCGTTCGAGCGGAAGGGGATCCTCGCAGCCGACTTGCAGGTCGAACACATTGAACTCATAGCCGGCCGCGAACTGCATCATGACATAAATCGCTTCGTGCTCGCGCTCCGGTCCAAGTTTTTCCCGGATCAGCCGCACAAATCCTTCGGCGGATGGGCCAATGTCGAGCTTGCCGATCATCGGAAGTTTTGGATTGGCGCCGCCGAGCACGGCGGACGACAGGCACAGACCGAGATTGATGGTGTTGGCGATCACGGACTTGCCCGAGCCCGGCGGCGCCACGAACACATCGATCACCACGGGCCGCTTCGACCCGCCCGCCGGATCGTAGGGCCAGATGGCGCCGGACGGCAGCCGGAACAGCACGCTTCCCTCGCTCCACGGCGAAATCGTGTGATTCCATGGCAGCATGGGAAGCGCCTCGCCAAGAAGCGCCAGAGACGGGTTTCCGGTCGAGGCGAGGGCGATGCCGGGGACCGTGCCCATCACGCCGTCGAGGGGATCGCCGGCGATGCGCGCCGACTTGCACCCACCCCAACCCTCGATCCTTTGCGCCAGCGTGGAGGCGCGCCGCCGCAAGGCGCGCGTTTCGCCGGCCTTGGCCCAGGTCGCGAACGACGCGCGCAGCTTGACCGAAATGTGATTGCTTTCTTCCCGCGCCGCGCGCAAAGCGGCAAAACCGCGCTGCAAATCCCGGTTCTGCGGAAAGATGGCCAGAAACGACGCGCCGACTTCCTTTAGCGCCATTCCCGTCTGGCCGCCGCCTTCGAGAATGAAACAGCATCGCCACGGCACTCGGTCCTGGCCCAGCGTCGAGGCCAGTTCAACGAAGGGCCTCGGATCCTCCGGGCCAATCATCAAGTCGACCGGCGCATATTCGTAAGCGCCAAGCTCGACCGCCTGACCGCCGATCGTCACCGCATCCTCGTGAAAAAACTGACTGCGCAACGACGGCCACAACAAGCCCTCCCTGGACGGCTTTTTGACGTCGTCGTCCGGCATCCGCGCCATGACCTTGTCGCCGATCAAGGTCGGCTTCCAGGCCGAGCCCGCCGTCTCGCGGTACATGGCTTCCCGCGCCAGAATCAGCGCTTCCCGCGCGCTCATCTCGGTCGCATTGACATCGATGCCTCGCAACGCCTGAGACACGCGGCTCACGAAGCCGTCGTGATGCGCCGCCATCAGTTCGGAGCGCATGAAAAACCGCTGCGCGTCGCCGATCGAAGGACATTCCCGCGCGGCTGAAGCGCGTTCCTCCTTCATCTGCTTGACTTCTTCCTTGGTGAGGACCGCGCGCCGCGTCCACAAAATCAGGCAGGACGCTTCCCAGCGCATGGTCTTCGACCACAACCTGGCGCGCTCATCGAGCAGATCGCCGAGATCGAGCCCGAGTTCCTTGCCGACCTTGCGGCACGAGGCGAGGCTGACGCGTTCGATTTCCCACTCAGCCATTTCGGGGTCGGAAAGATACCAGCCGACGATCGCGTGACCTTTGTTTTCAAGCGTCCCGGACAATTCGACGCGCAAGGCTTCGGCTAGACGCTCGATGTCTTTTCGCGTCGCTATCCGCTTCATTCCGCCGACGCGGATGAAGCTCAAATAGTCGCCCTGTTTCGTCACCAAGGCGTCGCCATGCGTCGTCTCGACGTCGAAATAACCCGCCAACGGCTGCTTCAACGCCAACGAAATGCCTGCCAAAAAACGAGAGATTGCATCCACGGCCAATCCTCCAAAACGTCAAGAAACAGTTTGCGCCGCCGGCCTCGCGATTCGGCCAAGCGGCATCAGCCGCACGCCATGAAGCCGCCGCGCCCGTTCCGCATAGGTGTTCGCGTTCACTCGCAGGAGCGCCTGCGCCAAGGCTTTCGGCGAGGACGATCCAAGTCGCGCCTCGACTTCATCGACCCGACCTCGCAACGCTGCGATTGCGGCCAAAGCCTCGCGAGTTTCGACAGGGATAAATTCGTCGCCGATCGCCGGACGCCCTACTCCCGCCAAATGCTGCATGCCGTGTTTCACAAGCCGGCGATGACACTCGTGAACGATCGCGATCAACGCCGCCTGCGTCAGCTCAGGGAGCCAGATCAGCACCGCCTCTCCATCGATGTTCGGGCGATCGAGATGCCTCACCAGATGACAAAAGGGACAGGCGCCATCTTCATCCAAAAACGAAAAAAGCTCCCGTGGTTTTGCCGGGGCAGCGCAAAACCGACAGGAGCCTTCGCCGGCGCCGCCATTTTTCCGAATGCTGGCCGACTCCGTCGGCCGACGAACGGAAAGAACGAGCGGCGCCATTTTGGTCATGGTCTTACGGGAAGCTCACGGCGCCCGCGGTGCTGCTGATCGACGCGGCCGAGCCGGTCGCGGTCTGGGCAGCCTTGTTGATCCACGCGCCGCCGGTGACGAGCAGACCGCAGAGAACGAGGCCGGCGAGGCCACGGGCGACCTGACCGCCTTCGCGGTTTTCCGGCTGGCGGGACTGCCAGAGGGCCCATGCGCCGAAGACGAAGGTGATCAGCGCGCCGACATACATCGCGGTGGAGGCGACGAAACCGCCCGTGGTGGACGCTTCCTGCGACATCGTCTGCATCTGCGCGCCGATGGTGCCGCCGGCGGCCTGGGCGAACGCGGCATGGGCCGAGACGACGGCGAGGCCGGCGCCGGCGATCGCGCGACGAGCGAGGCGAGCGACAGGTTTCCTGATATTGAGAACGAAAGGCTTGTCCAATTTATGACTCCTGATTTTGTAAGGCGAGGAAGTCCCTGTTGTCCCCCTCGCCGATGACTGTCGCAGCGACCGGCGCGAAGTTGATTTGGAAAAATTCAGGTGGTCTGAAAAATTTGTGTGAGCCAGGTTGTGACCGTCAGGATGTTCATGAGCATCACCCCGAAGGCGAATTGCACGAAGCAACCGCCCTGGGTCCGGTTGTTCTGCCCATTGACGATTCCTCGCCAGGCGATCGTTGCGAAGAGGCACGCCATGGCGCCAAAGCTCTGGAAAAACCCTTGAAACAAAGCCACGACGTTCACGATGGCGTCGCCGGGCCCACTTCCGAGCACAGTGCCGACAGTCGGCGGCGTATAGCTCGTCAATGACCCGATCGAGACCTGAAGACCCGTCCCCGCGCTCCCGTTGGCCAATGTGAGCACGCGGTCGAAGCTCGCGAAGGCGCCCGAGAGAATGAGGGACACGAGCGGGATCCATGGCCGCCCGCGAAACGGATTTGTCGGGTCGGTCTGCATCCAGAAGCCCCAGGCGGCGAACAGGAAGCAGAAAAGCGCCATCAAATAGCAAATCGTCGGTATGAAAACCGCGATCGCATTCCCGATGTCGCCGGCAAAATTGACCAATCCCTGCATGGACGTTCTCCGTTATTGAATGACGCCCCCGGCGGTCACGACCACCCACGTCTGCCCACGCTGCTCAATCTTGCTGACGCGGCCCCACCCTGGGACGGTTGCGCCAGGCGTAACCTCCAGCGGCGGCTCGTTGCCGCCTGTCCCGAGCATGGCGAGGCTCGGCGACGCCGCCTGAACCCGATAAGGCCGCTTCTCACCCAGGCTCTCGACCGACGCCGCCGGTCCCGTCTTCATGACGACCCGCGCCGGGACGCGCGATTCGATCGGATTCGCCACGGCCAAGGACTGGAAATGACGCGCATCCTGCGCCTTTGCCGCCGCATCGAGCTCCTTGCCCGATTCGGCCAGGGCCATTCGCCGCTGGAGATCGGCGTATCGCTCCTCCGTTCCCGACGACAGTTTTGCCTGCGCGCTTTGGAGCCTGTTCACCTGATCGTTGAGATGGGCGACGAGCGCCGCCAGTTGCGTCACGCGTTCAAGAAGCGCGGTTTCCGTCCGCAATGCCTCGACACGATCTTGCGGGCTTGGCGCCGGTTCCTTCACGGTCGCAACTTGGGTTCGAAACGCATCGACCTGCTCACCCGGCTTGGCGTCGACCATGCCGACTTCCGCCACGCTTCGCGGGCGCTGCGCTTCGACGGCCGGCTTCGCCACCATCTTTTCCGGCAGATTAGCGTTCGGTTTCTCCGCAACCGTCGGCGCCGAAGCTCCTTTCTGTACCCCATCATCGACGCGCGCCGCCTTATCCTCGGCCGGCTTTGGACCGGCGCCCTTCGCCGCCGACGGATCGTCCCGCTGTCCGAGCGCCAGTATTTCCTTCAACGGATCGCCGCTTTTCGACGGGAGCTCCGGCGCCGGACTGATCTCGGGCTTGGGCACGGACGCCAGAGACGCCGCCGGCGCCAACAACGGCTGCGCCGCCATTCCCTGCTCCGCGACCACGGGCTTTTTCGGGCTCGAGGGCCACAACGCCACTCCCGCCATGACAACCGCGACCGCCCCGGCCGCAATGCCGCCAAGCAACACGCGCTGATCGATCTTCCTTTTGCCGCCGGCCTTGGCGTCGCCCTCGCTCTCGATCGCTCCGTCGCTGCCTTCTTCTTCCGAAGGCCCTTCGACCGCGCCGTGATCGACCGCTTTCGGCGACTCTTCATCCTGACCGTCAACGCCGGCGACTTCTCCTTCCGACTTCGACGTTTTCCGCCGAGCGAGCGCGCCGCGAAAGTTCGCCAGCACGCCTTCGAAAACATCGGCCGCGCCACGATTTTTCTCTTCGCGGCCCTCATCCTCGGCGAGCGTGACTTCCGGCGCACTCTCGCCCGGAAGGCCGAACGGCGCGTCGCCATCGACTGGAATTCCATGGTCGCCATCCTCTCGGTCGAGGCGCTGGCGGACATTCCTATGCACATTCATAACAAGCTCCATCGGTAGGAGCTCACAGCATGCCAAGCATTGGCGCGAAGAAATGCAGCAAAAAACCGGCAGCCTCACGACCGCCGGTTTTCGCTCTCACGTTCGTCCCGATGCGAACGGGTTACTTTTCGACGACGTTTTCGAGAAACATGACGCCCACACCGATGTTCGCGTCGAGATGAATTGTCGGCCCCTTTGGGGTCGACTGAGTGAACTCATGGCCGACAGCTTGAGCCGCCGCGCCGGCGCCGATCCACGCCTGTTGAGCCACGGTCATCGGCCCGATCGCCGAAGTCATCCCGCCATAGGGTGAGACGGTTGTCGCCGTGTTGCTCATCGCCGCCGCTTGTCCAAGGCCCTGAATGAACGCCGCCGCCGCCGGCAAAGCGAAGCGCTCGATGTAATGCTGGTCGATGTTCGACGCGACCGAGGTTTCCATCGACTCGGGCGCGATAACCAAGGCCGCCACGTCAAGCGACTCACCACGATGCTCGACTCTCGAGATACGCACGACGAGCCGGTCATTGCCGGATTTCGCGAACGTGCCGATCATCCGATCGCCCGTGAGCGGCCCGGTGTCGGCTTCAAGCACAATCGGGCCGCCCGAATCCGAATTCACGGAAAGAACCGTATGCGCGTAGATGCGGCGACCGGCGGGAACGAGCACCTTGCCTCTATTCGGCGCGGCGGCGGTCGAAACCGCCTCGCGTTCGTTTTGAATACGCGCCGCCGCTTCCGCTCGATCTTCCGACACATGCTCCGGCAACACCACGATCGTGCGCGGCGCCTGAATGTCATATTGCGCCATCGTGTTCTCATAGGCCCTGCGTTGCTCCGCCGTCAGGCCGACATCGGGGACTGTATCCTGGGTCGTCATCGCAACCCGCTGAACCTTTGCCTCCTCCTCAAATATGGCGTTGTCCGCAGTTCGCGGCGCGGGCTTCTCCGGCGGGGTGTATTTAGGCGCCTCCGGCACAACGATCCGGATCGGCGCCACCGCCGGCTGATCCGCGACGGCGGGCTTCTCCAGTCCAGCTTCATGCACGGGCAATAGCTGCGAGCCCGGCATCGACGGCGTGTAGGATTTGGCCTGCGCCTCCGCCTTATCCGCTTCCGCATCCGCGTGCTTTTTCCGCAACGCTTCCTGTGCCGGCGTGCTTTTCAATCCGCCCGGCAGAAGGTTCATCGGCGCCATTTTGGCTACCTGCGAATCGGTATTGTTCTTCTCGTGCCGAATCGACAACGCGACGACCAAACCGACCATCGCAACGACGGAAACGACGATTGCGACAAGGCGCGTCGGGCCGCCTTTGCCGGCGTTACTTAGAAACCCTCGCTTGAGCCGGCGAGGGGGATTTGACTTCACGGGCTGCGGATTGGTCATTTTTCAAGGCTCCGAAAGCGAGGCCGAGACAGTCGAGCCATTCTTCGAAAGAAGAACGACCGGCGTCGACGGCAGCGAATAGACGGTAACGCCCCCCTCGGCCGCCTCCGAGGCGAACCATTCGGGCGAGACCAGTTGATAGACCGTGCGAATGACGACGCGCTCGCCGACCTTCCACGCCCTGAGATCGTCCGGGCTCACGCCCGCGACATTCAGAGGCACGGCATCGGCGGGCGGCGCGCCCTGAAGCATCGACGTGAGGAAGGGCGAGGCCGTGTCGGGGGCAGCCGGAGGGGCGACGGGGCCGCGCGCGTTCGGGCCGCGTTTCCCGACATGGACCGTGAGATCGGCGTCATAGACCCCGCCGCCGCTCACGAGCAGAAACGAAATCGGCTTTGGCGCGCCTTTGAGATTGACCACCAAGCCGCCGCGCGGCTCGATCGACGCCGGCGAAATCTGCAAGACATTGCTGCCAACGGTCGGTGTGCAGACATAAAAACCCACCGTCGCCACGCCCGGACCGCCTCCGCCAGCGGGCGTCTGGCTGCAGGTCGACCCCCCTCCCCCGCCGGCCGGATTGGTATTGGTGTTCCATTCA
This sequence comes from uncultured Rhodoblastus sp., assembly GCF_903903185.1. Taxonomy (GTDB): domain Bacteria; phylum Pseudomonadota; class Alphaproteobacteria; order Rhizobiales; family Beijerinckiaceae; genus Rhodoblastus. The sequence continues at coordinate 22,487 of NZ_CAIUXT010000028.1, read as the reverse complement.
ATCGGCCAGGGTTCGCCCGTGTCGTCGAAAAACGAGATCGCCGTCGGATAGCCCTTGACCAGCCGAATGATCGGCGTCGTCTGGCCAGGCGTGAAGCCAACATTGACGCGCGTCGCCTGCGGCGCGGCCTGTTGCGTGTTGACCTCCTCCTGCGCGCGGCGCGTGTCGCCGACGCGCCTGCCGAGATCGCGGATCATGTCAGGGGTCAGTGGAATGCCGTCTTCCGCTTTCCCCGGATGTCCCGCCGCATTGGCGGTCTGCTGCGCGAGCGCGCTCAGGGGCGCAATCAGCCCCCCGCAAAGGGACAGGCAAAGAACAATCGCTCTCATATTTGGTCGCTTTCTAAAGGGCTTTGGCCACAAGCTGATCGACCACGAGCCCTTCGGAGTGGTCCTCGGCGTTGGTGCGCTTGATCAGGGCGGTCAGCAGCATTTTCTGCGAATTGGCTTCCTGCGAGTTCTGACAGGTCTGGACCACGGGAACCTGCACCCGATAGGCCAGCGCGCCGCCCTCGAATAGGGTTTCGGTGACGATCGCCGCGCGCTGTTGCTGCGCGAAGCAAAGCAACATTCCCTTCTTCATGGCTTCGTAATTGCCGCTGGAAATGTAGCTTGAGGCAAATGACTGCCAGCCCTTTGACGAGAATTTACGACCTGCCCGGTTCAATTGCTCGGCATAATCGTGATAATTGACGTTATAAGGCGCAAGAATGGCCGTGACCGTCCAGTTGAGCAGTTGCGTGTCGTCCATGATCGGACTGTCAACGGGCTTCACCTCCTTGGGAGGATTCTTCACGTCGACAATGAAATATTTCGGGGTCGGCGGATTCGCCCAAAGATAGGCGTCGTGCGCGACGAAGGCGGTGAGAAGGGCGCAAAGCCCCATCACGAGAGCAAGACTCTTGTTGACGAGCCCCGCCTGAAAGTCGGGATCGGATAGTTTTCGCATGATCGCAGCGCTCTGGTTGTCCATGCTTCAACCCTCGGCGCCGATGGCGCGAACTCGAATAAGTTTTGTGAACTATCCTGAAAACTGCGGGTAACGCAGTTTGGGGGAGTGGCGGACCCGAGGCGGGCGCGCCAATTGTATTGACAATTGCATATGCAAAACGATATGCATTTAACTGTGGGGACCAATGGAATTCGACGGCTTTAATTAGGACAGTGGCAATCGCGACAAATGCCAAAAACATGGCGTCCCGCTTGCCAAGATCGAAAGCCTGTTTGGAGGCGCGCCACTCGTCGGGCCAGACGTCAATCATTCGAACGTGGAACAACGATTCCGCGCCGTGGGCGTCACAGCGCTAGGCCGCAATCTGTTTGTCGTTTTCACCTTGAGGCGAAAAAGCGCCGACATTTTGATTCGGCCCCTGAGCGCCCGTTACATGCACAAGAAGGAGGTTGAAGCCCATGAAAAAGAAATTCCCGGAATTTAAGACGGATGCCGAAGCCGAAGAATTTGTCGCAACGGCGGACCTCGGCGAATTCGATTTTTCAGACATGAAGCCCATGCGGTTCGAACTGCGGCGCAAGGACAAATCCGTCAGCCTGCGCTTGCCCGAACAGCTTCTTGACGAAGTGCGAACCACGGCGAGGCGAGCCGGAATGCCCTATCAGCGTTTCATTCGCATGGCGATCGAGCGCGCCTTGCACGAGACGAAATAGAAGGCGCGCGGCCCTGCCGATGAAGAACCCGGCGCATCCTGGCGAAATGATTGGCGGCCGCCTGGAGGAGATGGTCGTGTCGATCGATGCTTGAGCCAGAAAATGCTGTTTTTTATTGACTTTCTCTTTCAGGCGATACCGAACCGCGCCGCGCATTCCCGCTCCTGCCGCTTGTTCCTGAATTTCCGACGCTGGAATTCGCGGCATGTGTTGCGCGGGCCACCGCGCAGGCGCGAATACCAGAAATAGTGGTTCGTACCTTCGCACTTGCGCCACTGAAGCGCCCATAGCGCGATATGGGCCGCCGCGCGGGACTCGATCTCATCGTCGCCGATGTCAGGAAGCGCTCGGATCGAACGATCGCGAATCGCCTGGACGCGGGACAATTGATCGGCGACCGCCTTTTCGCTGAATTCGATGCCAAATTCCGCGCTCATTCGCGCCGCCGCCGCCGCATTGCTCAATCCGGCGAACGCCAGATACGAGCACCTCTTGCTCCGTTCCGGATTCCACTTGTCTTGCTGCTTCGGCCGCGGTTGCAGGGTCGAGGGGAGGTTTTTAATCGGACCAGCGATGACATCGGCCACCGGCGCCGGCAACCAAAAGATCCGGGTCGCCGCGCAGGCTTCAACCGAACGCTCCCGCAGTTCCGAAAGCTTTCTGGGCTCAAGACCCAGCCACTTGCGTTTGTAATAAAGACTGCCCTTCGATCGCCCAATCGCCGCGGCTATCGACTTCGTCGCCACATTCTCTATCCAGAGAGCGATAAAACGGCGCACGTCGTCGATCGACCATCCGCGCGGGCCTGGCTTGCGCATCGGCCGGTCATGCGGAGGAGGCAGATCGAGCGCCGCCGCGCGCTCCTCCACGGCCTGCGGCGTCAGTCCGAGAAAAGCGGCAATCGCGGCGACGCCAAGGCCGCGATGCGCCATTCCGCGGAACAGGTGATCCAGCAAGATGTTTTGAAGCACCGCGTCGATCGAATGCTCGAGAGCGCCACTTTGTGGGTGCTGCGTCTGGAATGATTGGACAAAAGGTTGAACGGTCATAGGGAGCCCCGTATTGGAACGAGGGCACCGTGTTACGGCACAGCGTAACAGGCAAGTGTTACGGTGCAGCGTAACACCAAAAAAATGCGTCCCTTTTGACCAAAGCGCCATTTTCTCATGGTGCAGTGATGTTTTTGCCACAGCGCGGGCCTCCATTTCAGGAGGCTCAAGCGGGATCTGGACGAACGCGGTATTATAGCGACAGCGCTCGACGATCGGATGACCGACCCACGGACTGACAGCGGTTGGGGCCACACGCTTTCATCGCGCTGCCGGCAATCGGCTCGAACGCGTCAATCAAGCTCTGCTCGCAATGGCCGCTGCAACGTCGTCAGCGGCCTTTTTTCGGCTTCGGTCGAACGCTTTTTCGTGACCGATGCTGTTGAAAAACTCGGTTGCCCGGTTGCCTTGAGCGGGTCGGCGTGATTCCATTTTCTCGTGATTTGCGAGGGGATTCCGCCGATGATGGGACGCCAGTCCGCCGATCAGGCCCAATTCTTTTATGCGTTTAATCTCGATGCGCGCGTTCCCGAAACTCACCTGTTGCGCCGGATTGACGTGTTCGTCAGGCAGGCGTTGGCGGATGTTCATTCGGAGATGGCGGAGTTCTACAGCCACACCGGCCGACCTTCGATCGATCCCGAATTGCTGATGCGGATACTGATCATTGGCTATTGCTATGGCATACGCTCCGAGCGGAAGCTGTGCGAAGAAGTATCCCTGAACCTGGCCTATCGCTGGTTTTGCAGACTCGACCTTGATGACGCAGTTCCCAACCACTCGAGTTTTTCGAAGAACCGCCACGGCCGGTTCCGCGACAGCGATCTCTTGCGCGGGGTTTTCGAGCGCGTGGTCGGAGTTTGCTTGGCGGTCGGCCTGATCAAAGGCGACGGCTTTTCGGTCGATGCGAGCGTGATCGAAGCCGACGCCAGCCGCTACCATGGTCTCGCGCCCGAGAAGATCGACTGGAGCACGGTCAAGAAGCCGTCGCGCGCCGTGCGGGAATATCTTGAGGCCCTCGATGAAGCGGAGGAGCCGGAGGAAGGCCGCAAAGCGCCTAAAGTGATATCGCCGTCCGACCCTGCATCCGCCTGGACCGCCAAGGCGAACAAGCGGGTTCAGTTCGGCTATGGGCTCAACTATCTGATCGACAACGAGCACGCCTTCATCGTCGATGTCGAGCCGACGCCGGCCCGGACCTTCGATGAAGTGCGAGCGACTGCCGTCATGATCGAGCGCACAGAGGAACGGTTCGGTCTAAAGCCCAAGCGCCTCGCGGCTGACACCGCTTACGGCACGGGCAAATTCCTCGGCTGGCTGGCGCAGGAAAAGATCGCCCCGCACATTCCTGTCTGGGACAGAAGCACGCGCGAGGACGGGACTTTCAGCCGCGCCGACTTCGCCTTCGATCCCGAAAAGAATCAATACTCTTGTCCGGCGGGCAAACCGCTCAAGCAGTTCAATCGCGTCTACTCGAAGCCGCGCTCGGGCATCACGCATGCGGGGCAGATGATTTACCGCGCGAGCAAACTGGACTGCGATGCGTGCGAACTCAAGGCCCGCTGCTGCCCGAACGCTTCACCTCGAAAAGTCCCAAGAAGCGTCCATGAAGACGCTCGCGATGAGGCCCGCCAGCTTGCGGGCACGCCGGAGTTCGAACGGTCACGAAACGAGCGGAAGAAGGTCGAGATGCTGTTCGCGCATCTGAAGACCACGCTTCGTTTTGAGCGAATGAGGCTCCGAGGCCTCAGCGGCGCGCGAGATGAGTTTCTCTTGGCCGGCATAGCGCAAAACCTCAGGCGCCTCGTCAGACTGACGACACCCGCTGAACCCCAAGCGATCTGAAAGGGGGAGCAAAGCAAGCACGACGGGGGAAGGCAGAGCAAAAACCATCCGTCTCGCGTCAATCTCATCGCCCCGCCGCTGGGACGCCGGAAATATCGCCCAGTTTTTCAACGGCATCGACCCCAAGCGGCCAGTCGCCAAACTTATCTTGCGTTTCAAACAACGGCTGAAGGCCGCGGTTGCTATCACAATGGTAGTCGCCAACAATGTGATGGCTTGAGTCGCATTTTCTTGCGCCAGACATATTAATCCGATAATCTAGATATATGAAAGAAACATCCGCTCTTGCCGCTCTCGCGGCTCTCTCGCAGGCGACCCGTCTGCAAACATTCCGACTTCTCGTCGCGCGCGAGCCCGATGGCATCCCCGCCGGCGAATTGGCGCGGCTGGTGGGCGTTCCGCAGAACACGATGTCGGCGCATCTGTCGATTTTGGCCAACGCCGGGCTGGCCAACGGCGAGCGCCAAAGTCGGTCGATCATTTATCGCGCCGATCTCGCCTTGTTTCGGGAGGTCGTCCTTTTCCTGCTGAAGGATTGTTGCGGCGGTCGTTCGGACGTCTGCGCGCCGGTTCTAGCCGATCTCATGCCCTGTTGTCCGCCCGGGTCTCACACGGACGACCTCGATCATCAATGATCGCGCGGCCGGCGATCGCTGGCCGCAACCCCATGCTCCCAAGTGGATGCGCCCGTCTTGCTCCGACCCGTCGATGTTCGAACTCAACCGCAGGCGGACTGGTCCGTGTCCCCGGAGTGAAGTCATGTCGAAATTCGAACGCTACCTGACTCTCTGGGTCCTGCTCTGCATCGTCGCGGGCATCGGCCTCGGTCAATTCCTTCCCGGCGTGTTTCAGGCCATCGGCGCCGCCGAAATCGCCAAGGTCAATCTGCCCGTCGCCTTGCTGATCTGGTTGATGATCATCCCGATGCTGGTCAAGATCGACTTCGCCGCGCTCTCGCAGGTCGCGCAGCATTGGCGCGGCATTGGCGTGACCCTGTTCATCAACTGGGCGGTGAAACCGTTTTCGATGGCCCTGCTCGGCTGGTTCTTCATCGGCTGGCTGTTCAAGCCTTATCTGCCCGCCGATCAGGTCGACTCCTATATCGCCGGTCTCATTCTGTTGGCTGCGGCGCCCTGCACCGCCATGGTCTTCGTCTGGAGCAACCTCTGCAAGGGCGAGCCGCATTTCACGCTGAGCCAGGTCGCCCTCAACGACGTCATCATGATCGTCGCCTTCGCGCCCATCGTCGGTCTGCTGCTGGGTCTGTCCGCGATCACCGTGCCGTGGGATACGCTGCTTCTGTCGGTGGCGCTTTATATCGTCGTTCCCGTCATCCTGGCGCAGATCGTGCGGCGCATTTTGCTCGCGCGGGGCGGCGACTCGGCCTTGCAAGGCTTGCTCGACACCTTGCAGCCATTGTCGCTCGTCGCTCTTCTGGCGACATTGGTTCTGCTGTTTGGTTTTCAGGGCCAGCAGATTCTGGCGCAGCCCTTGATCATCGCGATACTGGCCGTCCCGATCCTGATCCAGGTCTATTTCAATTCGGGACTAGCTTATCTGCTTAACCGCGCGTCCGGCGAAGCCCATTGCGTCGCCGGTCCCTCGGCGCTGATCGGCGCGAGCAACTTCTTCGAACTGGCCGTCGCCGCCGCCATCAGCCTGTTTGGTTTCCATTCTGGCGCGGCTCTGGCCACGGTCGACGGCGTGCTGATCGAAGTGCCGGTGATGCTTTCGGTGGTCAAGATCGTGAACAGCACACAGGGCTGGTATAACTCCGGCGCCGCCGTCCGTCGTGTCGCTGCCGAAAATCTCAGGGAGAAGATCGTTGGCTGAGGAAATGCAGGTGGTCATCCACCACAATCCCGATTGCGGCACGTCCCGCAACGTCCTCGCCATCATCGAGGCGGCGGACTACAAGCCGACGGTGATCGAATATCTCAAGACCGGCTGGAGCCGGCCGCAACTCGAAGGCCTGTTCGCCGCCGCTGGCCTGACCCCGCGCGAGGCTTTGCGGACGTCGAAATCGCCCGCCGCCGAACTTGGCCTGCTCGATTTGGCCGTCGATGACGAGACGCTGCTTGCTGCGATGATCGCGCATCCGGTGCAGGTCAACCGGCCTATCGTCTGCACGGCGAAAGGCGTCAAGCTGTGCCGCCCCAGCGAGGTTGTGCTGGATCTTCTCGATCGCCTGCCGCCGGGTCCGCTGGCCAAGGAAGATGGCGAACTCCTGATCGACGCGGAGGGCCGTCGCGTTGGCTGATCCTCTGGACCCGACTCCGAATCTCGACGAAGCCTGTTTCCAGCCTGTCGACGAAAAAGCGCTGTTCGACGCGCCGCGCGAAAAACATGCGCCGCGCATCCTGCTGCTTTATGGTTCTTTGCGGAAACGATCCTTCAGCCGCTTGTTGAGCGAAGAGGCTGCCCGAATTTTGCATCGCTTCGGCGCAGAGACGCGAACCTATTGCCCAAGCGGCCTGCCTCTGCCCGACGATTCCGAGGCCGACCATCCCAAGGTGCAGGAATTGCGCGATCTCGTCGCCTGGTGTGAAGGCATGGTCTGGTGCTCGCCCGAGCGCCATGGGGCGATGACGGGCGTCATGAAGGCGCAGATCGACTGGATTCCGCTGACCCTTGGCGCCGTGCGGCCAACGCAGGGCAAGACGCTGGCGGTGATGCAGGTCTCGGGCGGCTCGCAGTCCTTCAATGCGCTCAATCAGATGCGCATCCTCGGGCGCTGGATGCGGATGATCACCATTCCCAACCAATCGTCGGTCGCCAAGGCCTTCATGGAATTTGGCGACGATGACCGGATGAAGCCCTCGGCCTATTACGACCGCGTCGTCGACGTCATGGAGGAATTGGTCAAATTCACGCTCCTGACCCGCGGCCGTTCGGATTATCTCGTCGATCGTTATTCCGAGCGCAAGGAGAGCGCCGAGGCGCTGTCGAAAAGAGTGAATCAGCGGTCCATTTGAAGCCCTTCGATCCGTCCCTGGCGACATACCTCCGATTGCCCTGATGCAAACACGCAGCGGCGTCACACTCGCCATCGCTCGATAAATCGGGCGCGCCCCTTGGCTGCAACCGACTCCAAATATTTATCCCTGTCGCTTATCTGTCATTTATATCTGAAAATCTGGATACCTGGATTAACTGGGGCAATGCCCACTCGACTGACTGGCCAAGAGTTTGAGGAGGAATAGCATGAAATTGAATGTTTTCGTCGCGGCGACCGTCGCGATTATGGCGGCAACCAATATGGCCTTCGCGCTTGACGGTTCGCTTCCCGATTATCAATCCGTTGGCAGCCTTTCTGGCGAAATCAAATCGGTCGGTTCGGACACGTTGAACAACGAGATGACCGCCTGGTCCGAGGCCTTCAAGGCGAAATATCCGGGCGTCAAATTCGAGATCGAAGGCAAGGGATCGGCCACCGCGCCAGCGGCGCTGCTTGCCGGCGCTTCGCAGTTCGCGCCGATGTCGCGTCCGATGACGTCAGATGAGATCGACGCCTTCGAAAAGAAATTCGGCTACAAGCCCGCCCACTTCCGGGTCGTGATCGATGCCCTTGCTATTTACGTCAACAAGGACAATCCGATCAAATGTCTCTCCCAGATGCAGATCGACCGTATGTTTTCATCGACGCGCAAGGGCAGCGGCGGCAGGGACATCTCGACCTGGGGCGACGTCGGGTTAGCTGGCGATTGGTCGTCGAAGCCGATCACTTTCTAAGGGCGCAACATCTTGTCGGGCACCTATGAATTTTTCCGGACGCATGTCCTGTATGGCGGCGACTATAAGCCGAGCGTGAATCAGCAGGTCGGCTCCGCCGCCGTCGTCGCGGGCGTGGCGGGCGACAAGTTCGGCATCGGATATTCCGGCCTTGGCTACAAGACAGAAGGCGTTCGCGCAGTTTCTGTGGCGGCCTACGACGGCGGCGAATGCTACGAGACATCGGCGGAATTGGTTCGCGCCGGCAAATACCCGATTGCGCGCTATCTCGAAATTTACGTGAACCGGAAGCCGACCGAGGCGCTCGATCCATTGCGGGCCGAGTTCATCAAATTCATACTGTCGAAGGATGGCCAGGCCCTGACGGAAAAGGGCGGCTAGTATTCGATCGACAGCGAAGAGCGCCAGACCGACCTGGGTCGCCTCGGCATTTCCGCAGGCGGACAATGATCGCTGGCGGCGGTCGATCGAACCCACGTTTACAATCGGCCGCCATTTCGAAGTCCCTTGCCGTCCTGCAAAATATCCGATAATCTGGATATATAGATAAAATTAAGGATGGGCGTCGGGTTTTGGTTATGACGCTCCGCTTCCTGCCATTTATCCGATCGCGGCCGGTCATGTCTCGCCGATGTCCGCGGACTTTCAATCGCCGTTATCCGAAAGGGCTCAAATCATGTCCGACCGCATCTTCAATGCTTTGTTCCTATGTACGGGAAACAGCGCCCGATCCATTCTCGCGGAAAGCATCCTCCGCAAGGACGGCGCGGGCCGATTCAACGCCTTTTCGGCGGGAAGCCATCCCAAGGGCGAAATCAACCCCCTGGCGATCAAGACTCTCGCCAACTATGAATATCCGACCGACGGGTTTCGGTCGAAGAACTGGGAAGAGTTCGCAGCCCCGGGATCGCCAAATCTGGATTTCGTTTTCACGGTCTGCGACAACGCCGCGGGTGAAGCCTGTCCGATCTGGCCGGGACAGCCGATGACGGCGCATTGGGGCATTGAAGACCCTGCCGCCGTCGAAGGCACGGACATCGAGAAACAGCGCGCGTTCAATCTGGCGTTTCGCTACCTCAAGAACCGCATCTCCTTGCTGCTCGCTTTGCCGATGCACCGGCTCGACAAACTCGCTTTGTCGAAGAAATTGGAAGAGATCGGCGAAACCGAAGGCGCTACCCATCTGGCGCAAGGAGAAGTCAAGTGAAGACGATTCAGGTGTTTGACCCCGCGCTGTGCTGTAGCACGGGCGTGTGCGGCGTCGATGTCGATCAAGCCATCGTCACCTTTTCAGCGGATGTGGACTGGGCGAAGCAGAATGGCGCGCAAATCGAGCGGTTCAATCTGGCCCAGCAACCCATGGCTTTCGCAGAAAACGCCACGGCGAAAGGCTTTCTGGAGCGCTCCGGCCAGGAAGGCCTGCCCTTGATCCTTGTCGATGGCGAAATCGCCCTTGCCGGCCGATACCCGAACCGGACGGAACTGGCGCGGTGGACCGATCTCGCGGAAACCCCGGCGGAATCCAAGCCTGGCGGCTGTTGCGGGGGCAAAAGCTGCTGAAGTTTCAAAGAGGCCAAAAAAGTTCATTTGCTTCGAGCCGCGCTTCTTTTTCTCACCGGCAATGCCGGGGTGGGCAAGACCGAGATCGCCTGCGCAACGGCGATTCAACGCGCTAAAGCAGGGCGCCTCGGCAAGTGGTCCAACAAGAGGTTGCGCGCTCAACAACCTTGTAAATGGGGGAGATCGCCATGCTCACACGTCGAATGGCTCTTCGTAACTCGTTATTGGCGAGCGGGGCCGCTCTGATGGGCTCAACGCTCGCGGAATACAGCGCGGAAGCGGATGAAAACCTTTCCTTGCATGGCGCGGGATCGACGTTTTCAGCCCCGCTTTATAAAAAGTGGATCGAGGCCTATCAGCAAGACCACAAGGATGTTTCGTTGAGTTATGACGTCGTAGGCAGCGGCTTGGGCGTCTCGCGCTTTGTCCATGGCGCCGTCGATTTCGGCGCGACCGACGTTTTGCCGGGCGGGTTCATTCTTTCCACCGTCAAGCGCGGCGTCATCGCCGTGCCCGTGACCGCCGGCATGATCGTCCTCGCTTACAATATCCCCGGCCTGGGGGGCGTTCTGAATCTGCCGAAGGATGTTTACGCGGACATCTTCACCGGACACATCAAAGTCTGGAACGACGCTCGAATTGTTCAGGCAAACAAGGATCTTCATCTGCCTAACCGCGACATCGCCGTCGTGGTGCGGCAGGACAGCAGCGGGACGACCGCCGCTTTTACCCGCAATCTCGTCGCGATCAGTCCGAACTGGGCGGCGACCGGCGCCGGCGACGGTTTTACCATCGATTGGCCGACGGCGGCGATGCTCGGCAAGGGCAACGAGGGCGTGGCGCAAAAGATCAAGATCAGCGAAGGCTCGATCGGCTTCGTCGAATATGGTTTCGCTAAACGCCTCGGGCTGTCGATGGCGATTCTCGAAAACGACGCCGGGAAATTCGTTTCCGCGAGCGAAGCCTCCGGGACGGCGGCCTTGCTGGCATCGGAACGCGCCTCGGTTGCCAACCCGCTGGTATCGGTAGACGATGTGACCGCGAACCCGCCAGGAGACGCCTCCTACCCGATCGTCACTTTGAGCTATTTGCTTCTCTACAGGAAATATGCCGACGCCAGGAAAGCTTCCGCGCTGAAGGATTGGGTCAAATGGGGGCTTACGACGGGCCAGACCTTCGCGTCAGGCCTGGGCTATATCGCCTTGCCTGCCGAAACAGCGGCGCACGCCGGGCGGGCTTTGGACAGCCTTTCCTGAAGATATTAACGCCTTGGGGGGGTCGCAGGCGCTTCGCCGTCCAGGTCGACTGCGAAGCGGTTCGGCAAGCCGGTCGCCCCGAAAGGCGCCGAACGACCCGTTGGAACGGCGCCGTCGAAACACCCGCCGAAGCGAAACAGAGCCGTTGTTGCGGCGGAAAAAGCTGCTGAACGCAGCGAGGAGTCGTCATGAAGTTTCTGGAGCAGCCGCCGCGCTTCCTGTTTTTCACTGGCAAGGGCGGCGTCGGCAAAACGTCGATCGCCTGCGCGACGGCGATCCAGCTTGCCGAAGGCGGCGCCGAGGTTCTGCTGGTTAGCACCGATCCAGCGTCCAATGTCGGGCAGGTTTTCGGCGTCCGAATCGGCAATCGGATCACGGCGATTTCCGACGTGCCGAGCCTTTCCGCCCTTGAAATCGACCCGCAGGCGGCGGCTCAGGCCTATCGGGACCGCATCGTCGGACCTGTGCGCGGCGTCCTGCCTGACGCCGTGGTGAAGAGCATCGAAGAGCAGCTTTCCGGCGGCTGCACGACGGAAATCGCCGCCTTCGACGAATTCACCGGCCTGCTCGTCGATTCCGCGCTGACCGCCGGTTTCGACCATATTGTCTTCGACACGGCTCCGACCGGCCATACGATCCGGATGTTGCAACTGCCCGGCGCCTGGAGCGGCTTTCTGGAAGAGGGCAAGGGCGACGCCTCCTGTCTCGGTCCGCTCGCCGGTCTCGAAAAGCAGCACGCGCAATATCATGCCGCGGTGGAGGCTCTGGCCGATGAAAAACGGACGCGCCTGATTCTGGTCGCCCGCGCCCAGCCCTCCACTTTGCGAGAAGCCGCCCGCACCCGGACGGAACTCGCCGCAGTCGGGCTTGGTCGGCAATATCTGGTGGTCAACGGACTGTTGCCGCGATCGGAAGCAGCGCTGGATCCGCTCGCCGCCGCCATCTACCAGCGCGAACAGGCGGCGTTGGCGGCCATTCCCGACGCGCTTGCGAAGCTGCCGCGCGATGATATTGCGCTTCTTCCCTTCAACCTTGTCGGCGTCCCGGCCTTGCGGAGACTGCTTGCAGGAACGGCGGCGCCCCTCGTCGCCGACGACGGCGAACCGGTCGCGCTCGAAGCGCCCGGTCTTTCCCGACTGGTCGACGGCATCGCCGCCGACGGTCATGGGCTGGTCATGCTGATGGGCAAGGGCGGCGTCGGCAAAACCACCGTGGCCGCCGCCATTGCGGTCGAACTGGCCCGGCGCGGGTTCCCGGTGCATCTCACCACCTCCGACCCCGCCGCCAATCTGTTGGAAACGCTGCACGCCTCGCTCGACCATCTGACGGTGAGCCGCATCGATCCCCATGTCGAAATCGAGCGCTATCGCCGGGAGGTAATGGCGACCAAGGGCGCGGCGCTGGACGCCGAAGGCCGGGCGCTGCTCGAAGAGGATTTGCGCTCGCCCTGCACCGAGGAAATCGCGGTCTTTCAGGCTTTTTCGCGCGTCATCCGCGAGGCGGGCAAGAAATTCGTGGTGATGGACACCGCGCCGACCGGCCACACTTTGTTGCTGCTCGACGCCACCGGCGCCTATCATCGGGAAGTCGTCCGCCATGTCGGCGACAAAGGCGGCCATTACATCACGCCGATGATGCAGTTGCAGGACCCGAAGCAAACCAAGGTCCTATTGGTCACTCTGGCCGAAACCACGCCCGTCCTTGAGGCGGCAAGCCTGCAAGAAGATCTGCGCCGGGCTGAAATCGAGCCATGGGCCTGGATCGTCAACAACAGCGTGGCGGCGGCGCAACCGCATTCGCCTTTGCTGCGCCAGCGCGCTCGCAACGAATTGCGCGAGATCGAGGCCGTGGCGACCCGTTACGCCTCGCGCTATGCGGTCGTGCCATTGTTGAAGGACGAGCCCGTCGGCGTCGAACGGCTATTGGAATTGTGCGGCCACGTGACGGAAACGGCTTGACGACGCCCACGGGTCAATCAGCGATCCATCTGGCAAGGTTGGCGGGTCGTGGCATCATTGAATGCATTTAGACCAAGCTTGCCGATTGAATGAAGGCACAACGTAGCGGGTTCGTTCAATCGGCGGCCAGATCATGGCGGCGTGGTAGGCAATTTCGTTTCAGCTGGCGCAGCGTCGTTTAGCAATCGAGAAGCGCGATGGATGGCGCCGCCGCTTTTTGGCGCATTCTGAGGCCCGCGTTTCGGCTTCGGCAACAAAAGATGCGGCGCGCCGCCTCATGATTGATGTCCGCAAACCACCTAAAATATAAACTCTTTAAGCCGAAGACGAATGCCCGCTTATTGGCGCCGAGCCGTATATGGCGGTCGCAAGCGAATGGCGGCTTACTTACCGAACTTTGCCGGTTACGTCGACCGACGGCTTCTCTTGGGCTGCGGCCTTTGCACGACCGGGTAATTGTGCCCCGTTGGAGCCGTTTGTCCCTTGGGGGTCGAGGGTTTGGTGACTGCTCAAATCGGTCCTTCGCATCCTGCCGGCGCTTCACCAATGAGCGAATTTGCTTCTCGCCGCGCCCGATGAGCAAATTCGACCAGCGCGTTTCCGACCCAGCATACTGGACGGCGTCCTGCAAATGGCGGCAATTGATGAGGCTGTCGACGAAACATTTGGGTCGTTTCCAACGAATAGGGTCATATGTCTCTAAAAGGATTTCCAAGGATGAGCGCCGGACTGACCAACGCCCAATGCGCCAGTGGCGAGGTCGGCGAACAGGAACCGAGGGAGCCGCAGGCCGCGCCCCGAGTCTTGTCGACGCAAAAATTCCTGGATCCGGAATGGACGGCGAAGGGCGACAGGCGGGCGTCCGTCGCGTTGGTCCGCCTGGAGACGCTGTGGTTCAACACCGGAACCTTGTGCAATCTGGCTTGCGAAAATTGCTACATCGAGTCGTCGCCCAAGAACGACCGACTTGCCTATCTCACTCGTGCAGACGTCCGCGCCTACCTCGACGAGATCAGGACCTTGGCCCTTCCCCTCGGGGAAATTGGCTTTACGGGCGGCGAACCCTTTATGAATCCCGATATTCTCGGCATGATCGAGGACAGCCTTGAATTCGGCGCCCGCGTGCTGGTCCTGACCAATGCGATGAAGCCTTTGCAACATCTCAAGTCGCCCCTGCTCGACCTCGACAGGCGTTTTCCCGGGCGTCTGGCCCTGCGCGTTTCGCTCGACCACTATGAAGCGACGGGTCACGAAAAAATTCGCGGCGCTGGCTCCTGGGCGCCGGCGATAGAAGGCTTGCGCTGGTTGGCCGAGAATCAGTTCGACCTGGCGCTGGCCAGCCGCAAGCTCTGGCATGAGAGCGAGGCAGAGTTGCGCGATGGCTTTCGACAGCTTTGCGTGGAACAGGGCCTGCCGATCGACACGGGGGATCCGTCGCGTCTGGTGCTTTTTCCCGAAATGGAAGCCCATGAGGACGTTCCCGAAATCAGCGAAGGCTGCTGGGCCATTCTCGGCAAGAGCCCCGACCAGGTCATGTGCGCCACATCGCGCATGGTGGTGCGGCGCAAGGGCGCTTCCAGCCCCGTTGTGATCGCCTGCACGCTCCTGCCTTACGATCCAGGGTTCGAGATGGGCGCGACGCTCGACAAAGCTTCCCGACCGATTCAGCTCAATCATTCACATTGCGCCCGCTTCTGCGTCCTCGGCGGCGCCTCCTGTAGCCCCCGGAGCTGACGCCATGGCGGAAAGGATCATCGCCGACCTGTGCATCATAGGTGGCGGTTCCGCCGGATTGTCGGTGGCGGCCGGCGCGGCGCAAATGGGGGCGCGAACGGTGCTGATCGAAGCCGCGCGCATGGGCGGCGATTGCCTCAACACCGGCTGCGTCCCCTCCAAGGCCTTGCTCGCGGCGGCCAACGCCGCGCAAAACGCCCGCGAGGCGCGGAAATTTGGCGTCTTTCCGCAAGGGCTGAAGGTGGATTACGCGCTGGCGCAAAAACATGTGCGCGAGACCATCGATGGCATTGCGCCGCATGATTCCGTCGAAAGGTTCACGGGTCTCGGCTGTACCGTGATCCAGGCGTGGGCGCGTTTCACCGATGACCGGACGGTCGAGGCCGGCGGGAAGTCCGTCGGCGCGCGCCGCTTCGTGATCGCGACAGGCAGCCGCGCCGCCGTTCCGTCGATACCAGGGCTGGCCGAGACGCCCTTTTTCACCAATGAAAACCTGTTCGAAAACACCGTCCTTCCGGCCCATCTGATCGTTATCGGCGCGGGCCCGATCGGCTGCGAAATGGCGCAGGCGCATCGCCGGCTAGGTGCGGAGGTGACGCTGATCGACATGGGGCCGTTGCTGCCCAAGGACGATCCCGACGCTGTGGCCGTGGTGCGGCGCAAATTTCTCGGCGAGGGAATCGCCCTGAACGAAGGCGCGAAGATCGCCCGCGTCGAAAAGCGCGAAGGCGGCGTCGCCGTTGCGCTTTTTGAGGGCGCGGACGAACGCTGGATCGAAGGGTCGCATCTGCTGGTCGCGGCAGGCCGCAAGGCCAATGTCGAAAATCTCGGCCTCGAGGCGGCGGGGGTCAAATTTTCCGGCAGGGGCGTCGAAGTCGACGGCCGCCTGCGTTCCAGCAACAAGCGCATTTACGTTGCGGGCGATGTCGCGGGCGGCCTTCAGTTCACCCATCTGGCCAGCTATCACGCCGGGGTCATCCTTCGCAACGCGCTGTTTCGCCTGCCGGCCAAGGCCGCGCCAAAGGCGCTACCCTGGGTAACCTATTGCGATCCCGAACTGGCGCAGGTCGGACTGACGCAGGAACAGGCAGCAAAACTTCATGGTGCGGCGATCCGCGTCCTGCGCGCCGAATTTGCCGACAATGACCGAGCCCGCGCCGAAAAAATCCGTGAAGGCTTTCTCAAGGCTATCGTGGGCAAGCGCGGCGCGATCCTCGGCTGCACCATTGTCGGGCCAGACGCCGGCGACTTGATCCAGCCCTGGGTCCTGGCCATGAGCCAGGGGATGAAAATTGGCGCTCTGGCCTCGATGATCGCGCCCTATCCGACGCTCGGCGAAATCAGCAAGCGGGCGGCGGGCTCCTTTTACACGCCCAGCCTGTTCTCGCCGCGCACGCGAAAACTGGTGCGCTTCCTGGGACTGTTCGGATGAACGCCAAAAGCGTCCTGATCATAGCGGTTTTCGTCGCCTTGGCGGCGGCGAGCTACGCGCTGGACCTGCGCCAATATCTCACGCTCGATTCCCTGCGCGACCATCGCGCCGCTCTTCTGGCTTTCGTCGAGGTTCACGGTCTGGGCGCGGCGCTTCTGTTCATTACAGCCTATACGCTGGTGGTCGCCTTCTCGATACCGGGCGCGGCGATCATGACTTTGGCAGGCGGCCTGCTGTTCGGCGCGGTCGTTGGCGCGCTGTTCAGCGTCATTGGCGCGACATTTGGATCCTCCATCCTGTTTCTGGCGGCGCGCACCGCGCTTGGCGACCTGCTCAGGCGAAAGGCCGGTCCATTAGTCACGCAAATGGCCGAAGGCTTCCAGCGCAACGCCTTCAATTACCTTTTGTTCTTGCGGCTGGTCCCGGCCTTTCCCTTCTGGGCGGTCAATCTCGCCGCCGCTTTGCTAGGCATGGGCTTCACGCAATTCCTTCTCGCGACATTCCTGGGAATCATCCCGGCCAGCGCCGTCTTTTCGTCCTTCGGCGCCGGCCTCGGAAGGGTTTTCGACGCTGGCGGCGCGGTCACGCTGTCCTCCGCGCTCAGCCCGCAACTCCTCGCAGGTCTGATAGGCCTCGGGCTGCTGGCTCTCGTTCCCGTCATCGTCGAGCGGATGCGGCGGCCGTCATGACTTTGTCGGTCGTCGTCCCCATGCTCAACGCCGCCGGCGGCCTTTCGGCGACGCTGGCGCCGTTGCAGGGCGTCGATGAGATCGTTGCGGTTGACGGCGGCTCCACCGACGATGGGCCGGAACTTGCGAAAAGCCTTGGCGCCAAAGTGATCGCGGCGCCGCGCGGACGCGGCGGGCAGTTGCAGGCAGGGGCCGCGGCGGCCACGTCGGATTGGCTGCTGTTTCTGCATGCGGATACGGTTCTGGCTCACGATTGGCGCGTCTGTGCTGCCGCCTTCATTGCCGATCCCGCCAATCGCGATAAAGCCGCCGTCTTTCGTTTCGCCCTCGATGACGATGGCCTTGCGGCGCGGCGGCTTGAGGCTATGGTCGCCTGGCGCGTCAAATGGCTCGGCCTGCCCTATGGCGATCAGGGCTTGCTGATTCACCGCGATCTTTATGATCGGTTGGGCGGCATAAAGCCGCTGCCGTTGATGGAGGATGTCGAATTTGTCCGGCGCATAGGCGCCGCCAATATAGTTCGTCTGCCCGCCGTCGCGCGAACCTCGGCGACGCGTTGGCGGCGCGACGGCTGGCTGCGTCGAAGCGCGCGTAATCTTGCCTGTCTTGGCCTCTATTTCGTCGGCGTCCCGCCCCGCCTCCTCAAGAAGCTCTATGATTGAGCCATGGCCCTTGCGCGTCACCTCGTCCTTTTCACCCGCTGTCCGCGTCTCGGCGCGGGCAAGAAGCGGCTTGCGGCCGGCATCGGCCAGATGCAGGCCCTGCGCTTCCAGCGGGTGATGCTTGCGCAGGCGGTCCTGCGTCTTGGTCGTGATTCGCGCTGGACGACATGGCTGGCGGTGACGCCCGACAGGTCCGGCCCCTGGCCTTCGAATATCGGCATTCTGCCACAGGGCGGGGGCGACCTTGGAGCGCGCATGGCGTCTTGCGCTCGACGGCTTCCGCCCGGACCGGTCCTGATCATCGGCGCCGATATTCCCGGAATTTCAGCCGGCGAAATCAATCGGGCCTTTCGCCTGCTGAGGGACCGGACGGCGGTGTTTGGTCCGGCCGCGGACGGCGGCTATTGGGCGGTCGGCCTGCGCCGCCGTCCTCACTTCATCGATCCGTTCAGGGAGGTGCGCTGGTCCAGCCCACATGCGCTTGCCGATACAATGGCGAACCTGCGCGGCGAGCCCGTCGCGATGCTGGAGGTTCTGGAAGACGTCGACGACGCCGCATCCCTGGCGCGGCAAGCCGACTGGGAGAGCCTTTTCGCTCGCCGGCCCCGACGCAAGGTCCAGACGTTTCAGCAACAGCCGCCGCCATCGTAAAACCAGGTCGAGTCCGACACGTAAAGATCGTCGCGTCCAAGCCGGCCGAGCGCCGCCGTTATCTTGTCGCTGACCGCCAGAGGCTGGTTCTGCGAAAAGACATGGCCTTTCCCGTCGTCGAAAAATTCCTCGTCGCCGTGATAGATCGCAGTCTTCCCGGTAAAGACGCAAGTTCCCTAAAAAGCATTGGATACTTGGCCAAGGGACGCTCAGGATCCGACGCGCCGCCGGTTGATTGGAGTTTGGTCTTCGGCTGCGATCAGGGGCTGGACAAGCATCCGATCGAGCCGTAGTTGGGCTGGATCGCGAAAGTTCTCAAGTCCGATCGTCATGCCTTGTTGGCCTGCAGCCGGTTCTTCTCGATACGTGCCAAGCAACCGGTCCCACCAAGGCAAGTTGAAGCCGAAATTGCTGTTGGTTTCGTCCGGCACGGTCGAATGATGAACACGATGCATGTCCGGGGTGACGACAAACCGGCGCAAAATCCTGTCCAGCCGTGCGGGCAATTCGACATTGCCGTGGTTGAACATCGCTGTGGCGTTGAGCAGGACTTCGAAGATCAGCACGGCGAGCGCGGAGGCGCCCAGCGCAGCAACCGCCGCAAGCTTGATCATCATGGACAGAATGATCTCGACGGGATGAAACCGTGCGCCCGTCGTCACGTCAAAATCGATATCGGCATGGTGCATCCTATGCAGCCGCCAAAGCGCCGGCACGGCATGGAACATCACGTGTTGCAGGTAGATGACCAGATCAAGAAGGGCTACGGCGACAATTACCTTCACCCAGCCGGGAAACACAAAATTGTTGAACAGTCCCCATCCGCGCTGTTCCCCGAGCGTCGCAATCCCCACCGCCGCCATCGGAAAGATCGCCCGGACGGCTGCGGTATTCAGCGCGACGATGGCCAGATTGCTCGGCCAGCGCGTCCAGCGGGAAACGAGACGGCTGCGCCGGGGACTGAACGCTTCCCAGGTTGCCATGCCGGCCAAAACGCTGGCGAAAATGCTCAGTCGAATGAATGGTTCATGGACAAGCAAGAAATTCGGCATTCGGTCAATTCCAGCTCAAGAGCGGATCGTTCGTTTTGGATTACTGCGGAAGGGAAGGCATAGGGCGTCGCCGAGATCTCATCCCAGCCTTCACGATACGAAAAATTGCAAGAATTGTCACAGGACCGAAACGCCCTTCAACCGACGGAGATCCGCTTTCCCGTGACCGATCGGACCGTTCGGGCTGTCCACGATTGTCTGATTCTGCTCCCGTATTGTCGGCGCTTTAAAGTTGGCCCGGCGCCAGGGCGGCCAGCACTTCCTCCGCGGCGCGAAAGCCGCTGTGATAGGCGCCGTGCGCGGTCGAGAAATCATGCGGGTGCGTCGCCTCGCCAGCAAAGAATATGCGCTGTTCGAACGGACGCGCCAGAACCGCCCGCTCCGCCGCATGTCCGGGGAGCGCATAGCTGTAGGCGCCGCCAATAAATGTCGTGCGCCCCCAACAGGTCGCGATGAGCGGATGCAGGCGGCGGCGCACGCTTGATCCAAACAGCGCGACGAGTTGATCGGCCGCATATTCGAATCCGGCGGCCGGCCCCGCGTCTTCGATGATCCCGGCGCCTTCGCCGCCCAGAAAACATTCGATGACGGGCCTGCCAAAGGGGCGGATGAAGTAAGAGCCGGTGCGAGGGTCGCACGGGTTTCCGAGTGCGTGCGTTTCTGGTTCGAACGGGCTGTCGCCGACAATTTCCAGAAAAGCCTTTTCATTGCGTCCAAGAGGCAGGAGGGCTGCGGCGCGGCGCCAGGCTTCAAGACAGGACGGAAGCTTGATCGCTCCGCCAGCCAGCGCCGCCGTCGAGACGGTGAGGAGTGCGGTCCGCGCGCGAATGGCGCCAGCCGGCGTCTCCAACTTCACCCCTTTGCGATCCAGTTCGATCGACTCGACCGGGGTCGAAAGACGGAGGTCGATGGGACGAGGCAGGCTTGAGGCGATGAGCGCGCCATATCCGGCTGGCGCGCGCCAATTATTGTCGGTCGAAGCCTCATCATAGGCGACGAAATCTTTGGCGGAGAGGCGGTTCGGCGCGGCGCCGCTGATAAAGCCGCTCATGGCCTCTATAAACGCGTTCCACTCGCCGTCGGGATCCAGCGCATCCGCAGCGCAGTCGCTTGGCGGCGGGGCCGACATCAGCCGTGCGCTCCACGCAGCGAAAGCCTGACTGGCCGCTGACTGTTCAGTTTGAGTGAAGCCGAGGTCGCGGTACTGGGAGACCCAGGCCGGATCGCGTTGATCGATGGCGTATCCGGACGCTTCGGCGAGGCGTGTCCAATGGTTCCGGTCAGCGGAATGGAGCCATTCGCAGCCGAGGTCGAGAGGCATGTTCGCGATGTTGCAAGTCGAGGCCCTGCCGCCGACCCGCGCCGTCGCCTCGATCAGCAGGACCGACAACATTGTTGGCGCCAGCCGTCGCGCCGCGGCGATTCCGGCGGCGCCGGCTCCGACAATCACGACGTCGATATCGGCGCTCATAGAACTGGCTCCGGTTTTAAGAAGAATGGCTCGCCCTTAAGCCCGCGTGAGGTCGTTTAGGCGTCGAACGCCTTGAGGCCGACATACGCGACGCGGCCGCCGTCCCGACTTTCCTCGATCTGAAATCTATGGAGACTTCCATCCAGCAAGGGTTTTGGATTGAAATTCTTCACGCTGCGGCGGCCAAGGTGCAGCAGGTCGACGATGAGATCGCCGATCGCGTCACCAGCGTCGGTTCCGGTTCTGTTACGAAATGTATCGATGGCGGCTTTTGCCCAATCAGCTCGGTCTTCGTTGACGTTGGCATCGTTGTTATTTGATTTGGACATGGCTTTCCCCGTGGAGGTGGTTGAGGGGCCGTGAGTGCACGGCCGATGGCCAGGCTTTCAACGGGTATCCCCTCCCTTAGGAGCTGGGAGTCCGACCGAAGTATGGCCGCACGTAAAATGGTCGGATACAGAAAACGGAGCGTGCATTTCGATCAACAATCTCTCACCCGCGGGTCGGGCAGCATGACCTTGCTTTGATTGGGGGTGCCTCTGTTTAGCTGGCGAGCGCTAGCGACGGGCTCAGTGCGGGGTTTGAAGGTTTTGTCGCGAAGCTGTCCGTCCACGCCTTCCAGCGCGGCGCGCCACTTCCAACATCGGCAATCGCTTGCAGGAGAAGATCACGATTTTGGCGCGCTGCAAGTGTTTGAGGGAACAGCTGCGATTACCGGACGATCTCCTTCAGGCGATGTGCGTCGCCGGCGCTCAAGAGGATGCTGATTGTCTTGGCCATGGCCCCACTTGAGAAAAACCTTTGAGAGCTCGCCGGATTACAAGCCCGTTGCCCGCCGGAGCGCATCGTTGATTCGCTCCTGCCAACCCGGCCCATCCTCTTGAAAATGTGCAATCAAATCGCTGTCGAGCTTGATCGACACCAATTCTTTGGAGACGGGAACGCCGCCTTTTCCTTGCGCGCGGACGGGCTCGGCCGATGGCGGTGTCGCTGGTTTGAACACAGCTTCGGCTATGGACAGGGCGTCGGTCGGTCGATATCGGTTCGGTGGTCTCGTCATGCGAATTCTTCCGTTACGATTCTATCCGATACGGCTTGGCCACGCCCTGCAACCAATGGGAGCCGGAGGCAATGGTGATGATAGATTATACCGGAACGTGTGTGGACGCCCCCACGAATGTGAGCAGAATCTTTAACTAGCAGGACAAAGTGGTCGGGTGAGCGCGCACGAAAACGTAACGACATCAGTCGTTCCTGTCCTGGCGCAGCCTACCAATCGATCAGCAATGGACAGGACTCCGAGCGCGTCATGGAGGGCAAGCCAACGAGCTGGCGGCCAGAGTCAGGATGTCGCGCCTATCCAAGGTGTAATACCGTCTTGAAGATCGTCAGCAGGATCGCCGCCCCGACGAAGAGGAGCCACGCCCTGCGCGAGTCCTTGCGGGCCCGCATCTCCCGCCAAACGGGTTCAAATTTCGGAGGCGATTCACGCGTGTTCGAATAGGTTCCGAATCGGCTCGAACGCTTATTCCAAACTTTTTCCCGCTACGGCCGGTGCAACGTCGTCAGCGGACTTTCCCGACTTCGGTCGAAAGCGTGTTCGTGACCCTGAACGGACTCAACACCACTTTCACCAAGTCATTCGGAACGACGGGCGACCGTTTCACCCCACATTTGTGCAAACAGAGCATCGGGGTTGGCAGCCCATGCTCGCAAGCAGGCCGCTCCTTCT
>NZ_CAIUXT010000027.1 GCF_903903185.1 uncultured Rhodoblastus sp. | reverse complement strand
AACCAGCTTGGCCATGTCCTTGGATGTCCACCGCATGATCATGAAAAAGTTCGAGAAGGTGTTGAACGATAACGGTTATTGGACAAAAAAGGAGTTGGACAAAAATCGCCGCATCAAAAGCCGCCTTTGCCACGGCTTCGATGGATCGAAGTTCAACGCAGCCAGCTTGTTCTATCTGCCGTGTCAGGCCAAAAACCCAGACGACAGCTTCTTTCACAAGTTCGACGACGCTCCACGCGGTCCGTTGAACGTCGAGCTTTGGCTTGACGACTGTATCGCCGGTCTCCGCCCTGACCCAGAGCCCGAGCCGCAAGCCGTGGCCGCGCCGATCCCGCTTATTTCTGTGGGCGTCGTAAGTGATAATTTGCGGGCTCTGCGCCAAAAACTCGAAGAACGACGGGTAATCACGCCCAGTCACATCATCGAAGACGCTGTCCAAAAATGGCAATTGACCCCTCACGGCGACGGCCATGCCGCCTTTTTCCGTTTGGCTCGCACCCTTCATTGGGCGGGGATGACTGGTTCCCATTTAACGCAAGAATTGCGCGATCAGGCTGCACATGCCCATTCCCCGCAAAAGCGGAGGGCCGAAATCAACGGAATCGTCAAAAAACTGGATCAGAGCGGTAAAATCGGCGGCAGGAAAGCCGCATAGCCTTTGATCAATTCCACACGTTGCGCGGACAGATTGCCATTAGCGGTCCGTCATTTCGCTACGTGTGGAACTCGCCCCATTGACGGCAACGCTGAAGATGGCGACCTTGGTCGCCAGCACATCCATCCAGCAGACGAGACCGCAGTCCCATGAGCGACAACGATCCCTATATCGCCCACCATTTTTTGTCCTCGCCTGCGCTGCGGACTATGCTTCATTCATCGACCGGGCCAGATGTTGCCGGACCTGATACAGGGAGTCGAGGCAGGCCGTCGCCCGGCTTTTGAGATTTTGTTCGGGAGCTTTCAGATCCGGGACGATAATCAGTTTCATCTTCGCGGCAAGCGCCGAACGGGCGCCATTATCGGAATCCTCGAGGGCAAGGCAATATTCGACGTCGACGTCCAGACGCTTGGCGGCCAGCAAATAAGGATCGGGCGCCGGTTTGCCGCGTTCGACCGCATCGCCGCCGACGATGAATTCGAAATTATGCAGGATTCCGACTTTGGCCAATTTCCTTTCGGCCAAAGCGGTGGCCGTGGACGTCGCAACTGCCAACCTTATTCGGGCGCTTTTCAAGAATTCCAGCAGTTCGATGAGCCCGGCCTTGACCGGAATGCCTTCGCGCTCAAGGGTCGCTTCGTAATCGGCATGAAACGCCGAAAAAAGCGCGGTTTCGGAAATGGGCCGGCCCATCGCCCTCGCCAGAAAAGCATTCGAGCTTGCGGTGTTCAGTCCGATACAGCCGAGCACCATGTTTTGCGTGAAATCGAGGCCCATGCTGGCGCCGGCGCGTTTCAGGGACTGGATCGCCAGACGCTCGCTGTCGAGCATCAAGCCGTCCATATCGAAGATGACCGCCTTGATGTTTCTCATTGCGGGCTCCCGGCTGCATGACAGGCGCGGCAAACGCCGCTGTTTCGAGGGTGCAACTTAAACAAACCGCAGAGCTTCTCAAGGGCGCGAACCCATCAATCCGGTTTGGGTGGAAGACTTTGCGTCGGGGCGGAAATTTCCGGTTCAAGCGCGGCCTTCGCCTCGGTCTCCCGGGAAATATCCGGTTCTGGCTTGTTGTCGTTGCGCCCCATCACGAGAAGTTCGTGGAGGATCGCAACGGAGGAGGGAAGCGGAACGCGTCGTCCGAAACGCATGAGGTCGCCCATGTTCTGAAACTCCTGTTGCGCCGGATTGCGCCGGCGGGCAAAAGCCAATCTAACCGCCGGGGCGCCGGGCGCGGCAGGCTCGGAATCTGACTATGGTCAAACGAAAACCCGATCCGGGGCCGGCGGATCGGCTTGCCGCCCCGCCCTGCGTTCGATAACCAGCCGAAGCGCGGCCTACTTCACCGCCGCCACCGCCAGCCGCGCCAGCGCCGGCAGCGATTTCGCGCCGGTCCGCTTCATGATGGCGGCGCGGTGGTTTTCGACCGTCCGCTGGCTGATGCCGAGGTCGGCGGCGATGATCTTGCTCGGATGGCCGGCGAGCACCATCTCCATGATCTGCTTCTGCCGCTCGGTAAGGCCATCGAGATGGCTCGCGGCGTCGTCGCGCCAGGCGACCCGCTTGCTCGCGTCCTGCGAATGTTCGAGCGCGCGCTCGACGCTGGCGATGAGTTCCTCTCGGCCCACCGGCTTTTCGATGAAGTCGGAAGCCCCCGCCTTCATCGCGCGGACCGCCATGCCGACGTCGGCATTGCCGGTGATCATCACCGCCGGTATCTTGTCGCCTCCGGCGGCGAGCCGCTGGAGCAATTCGATCCCGCTCATGCCCGGAAGATAGGCGTCGATCAGGAGGCAGGCTTCCCGCCCCGGCCGCCAGGCCTCGAGAAAGCTCTCGCAATCGCCGAAATCCTCGACTTTGCGTCCATCTTCCTCCAGCACGTTGCGGATCGCGGCGCGGATGTGGCTGTCGTCATCGACGACGTAAATGACCGGACGCTCCGGCGACTCGGCCGTTTCGACCGCTGGCCGGGCCGCCGGATTCTTGGCGGCCTGCGGCGCCGGCGCCTTGACGGTCAGCGCCCGCTGGATGGCCTTCGTCACATCGTCCAGTTTGACGGGCTTGTTGAGCTGCACGCAATCGGCGTCGGCGATGGCGCGCAAGGTCTTGATCGATATGTCGCCGGTCAGGATGATGACCGGAATGTTGCGACGCAGCTTTTCCCGCACCCTGGCCGCGACTTCGAGCCCGTTGATGCGGTTGGGCAGGTTGAAATCCGCAAGGATGACATCGGGCCGGAAATCCTCGCGCTCGACCAGTTGCATCGCTTCTGAGCCGTCATAGGCGCGCGCCACCTTGTGGCCCTCCTCGCCAAGGGAAAGAGCGAGCAGTTCACGCAATTCGGGATCGTCCTCGACGACCAGAACCGCGCCCTTGCGCGCCGCCTTTCCGTCTGCCGGATCGAGGCCGGGACGCGAGACCGGAGGCTTTGGCCCCGACGCGACCGGCGGCAGCGCGATTTCGATCGAGAACGCCGAGCCGTTGCCGTGATCCGAGCGCACGCGCACGCGATGGCCCAGCAGATTGCCGATGCGCCGCACGATGGACAGGCCGAGGCCGAGGCCGAGGCTGCGCTCGCGCGCCTCGTTGCCGACCTGATGATATTCCTCGAAAATCGCCTGGATTTCCTCGTCGGGAATGCCGATCCCGGTGTCGAGGACCTCGATGCGCATCGCCCCCTTGCGCCGCCGGCAGCCGAGCAGCACCTTTCCGGTCCTGGTATATTTCAACGCGTTCGACAAAAGATTGCGCAGCATCTGCTCCAACAGGCGCGGATCGCTGCGGATGGTCAGGCTGCTGGCGACCACGCGCAATTTGAGCGCCTTGGCCTGAGCCTGATAGGTGAATTCGTCATGCAGTTTCGCCAGAAGGTCGTTGACCGGGAAAATCTCCATCTCCGGGCGGATCGCGCCGGCCTCGATCTGGTTGATGTCCAGCAGCGCATTGAGCATGCCGGTCATCGCCCCGAGAGTCTCGCCGATTCGGCCCACCAGTTTCCGGTCCCGCTCGCTTTCGACGCCGCGCGTCAGCAGCCCCTGCAACAGCGCCAGCGTCTGTAGCGGCTGGCGCAGATCGTGGCTGGCGGCGGCGAGGAAGCGCGACTTGGCCTCGTCGGCGTTTTTTGCCTTTTGCAAGGCCGCGTCCAGCGCATCGCTGGCGCCCTTGCGTCCGGTGATGTCGGAGAAGGTGATGACCACGCCTTCGACGCCGCCGCTCTGCGTCCGGTAGGGCAGGATGCGCCGCAGGAACCATTCGCCGCTGCGCGCCTCGATCTCGCGCTCGATCGGCAGGTTCTTGTCCAGCACCAGCCGCGCGTCCCGCAACAGCGCGCTGTCGGCCGCCAGCGAGGCGAGATCGGCCAGCGGGCGTCCGACATCGCCCGCGATGATGTTGAACAGCGAGCGGGTCGCGGGCGTGAAAAAGCGGATATGGAGCGCCGCGTCGAGAAAGATCGTCGCCATGTCGGTGCTGTAGAGCACATTTTGCAAATCGTTGGCCGTGGTGCGCTGCCGGTCGAGCGTTTCCTGAAGCTGGCTGTTGAGCGCCGTCAATTCCTCGTTGAGCGATTGCAGTTCCTCCTTCGAGGTGAGCAATTCCTCATTGGTCGACTGGAACTCCTCATTGACCGACAGCGCCTCCTCGTTGATCGCCTTCTGATCCTCGGTCGAAATTTCCAGATTGCGGATCGCATCCTGCAATTCGATGCGCATGGCTTCCAGTTCGGCCTCGAGTTCGGCGACGCGCGAAACCTCGCCTGGCCCCACCGCGCCGCCCGCGCGCGGGCGTCGCGGCGCCTCGTCGATGAAACAGATCAGCGCCAGTTCCTCGCCCGCGTTGTCCACCCGCCGCGCCGACAGGCTGAATTCCAGGGTCACGCCATCGCGATCGCTGCGGCAGCCGCCGACGACGACCGGCGCGTCCTCATGAAAGGCCCGCTGGATCGCCGACCTGAGCTTGGCGACGAGGCCTTTGCGCGCCATGGCCAGAAGATCGTGGGTCGGCGGTCCGGGCGGGATGGACAGGTAGCGATCCGTCGGGCCGAGCGAGTACAGGCATTCGTTGCGGCGATTGATCAGCACCGCCGCCGGCGCGTAATTTTCGAGCACCATGCTCTTGCACAATTCGGCGAGGATGGTTTCGCGCGTCGGCGACCGCCCCAAGCCCTGGCGTGCGGGCCCGCGAACGACGTCGGCGCCGAGAAAGCCGAAATCGCCCGGCCGGCCGCGCGCCGTATGGCGAAAGATGCGTTCGCTCTTTGAGATCGCGGTGAAGCGGCCAAGGGGCTCGCCGATAGACTCGGCGCTGCCCAGCAGCAGCACGCCGCCCTCGCGCAGGGCGAAATGGAACAGCGCCAGAACTTTCGCCTGCGCTTCCGGACCCAGATAGATCAAAAGATTGCGGCAGGACACGAAATCGAGGCGCGAGAATGGCGGGTCGGACAGCACGTCCTGCACGGTGAAAACCACTTCCGCGCGCAATTCGGGCGATATGCGGTAGCCGCGCTCCTCGCGCACGAAGAACCGGGCCAGCCTTTCCGCCGAGACGTCGGCCTCGATCGACACGGGATAAAGACCTTCGCGGGCCTGCGCCACGGCGTCGGCGTCGATATCCGACGCGAACACTTGCAGCTTCGAATGTTTGCCGGCGGCGGCGACCGCTTCGCGGAACAGGATGGCGAGCGAATAGGTTTCCTCCCCCGAACTGCATCCCGCGATCCAGATTCGCAAGGGCTGGTCCGGCGAATGTTCATCGATGAGGCCGGGAAGGACTTTTTCCGCCAGATAGTCGAACACTTCCGCGTCGCGGAAAAAACTGGTGACGTTAATCAACAGGTCCTTGGCGAGAAGATCGAGTTCCTTTGGATCGTCCCGCAGCATTTGCAGATAAACGTCCATGTGGTCGGTTTCGAGCGCCATCCGGCGCTTGATCCGGCGCAGCAAGGTGCCCTGTTTGTAGAGTCTGAAATCATGGGCGGTCTTGGCGCGCAGCAGTTCGACAATCTGCGTCAGCCAATCCTGCTCCCTCCCCTGGACCGGGGCGGGCGCGTCCTCGCCGGCTTCATGCTTGAGGATGGCTTGCGCGATCTTCGCCGCCGGCAGCACGAGATCGACCGCGCCGGTCAGGATCGCGGCGCGTGGCATGCCATCAAATGCGGCCTCTTCGGGGTCCTGCGCGATGACCAATCCGCCTTTTTCCTTGATCGCTTTGAGACCGGAACTGCCGTCGGCGCCGGTTCCCGAAAGCACGACGCAAATGGCTTGGGGGCCGGCGTCCTGGGCCAGCGAGTGGAGCAGGAAATCGAAAGGCAGCCGCGCGCCATGACGCTCCAGCGGTTGCGAAAGCCGCAAGGCGCCGGCCTCGACGGAGAGAGAGGCGCCCGGCGGAATGACATAAAGATGCTCACGCTCGATCCTCATGCCCTCGCTCGCCTGAACGACTTTCATCGTGGTGTGGCCGGACAGCAAATCCACCAGCATGCTTTGATGGGTGGGATCGAGATGCTGGACGAGAATGAAGGCCATGCCGCAATCGGCGGGCAGCGCGTCGAGCACCATCCGGCAGGCCTCCAGACCTCCTGCGGAGGCGCCGAGCGCCACGACCGGGAAAGCCTGAGCCTCGGGAGGAAGCGTCTCGGCGGGAAGCGTCTCGGGAGAAGACCCAGGCTTCGCCGGCCCGGCCTTGCCGGCTCCGGAGTTCTTGACCGGAGGCGATGGTGTCTTTCGCATGCGAAATTCTTCTCCTTTTTCGCCCGCGCCCCCCTGGACACCCCGACATTAGCACTTATTGCCGACCATGGGGGCCTTTTACGCGCCGAAGGCGCAATCCCTTGAGGCTCTTGCAACGACTGGCGGGTCGCGCTCCGGCCGGAGCGGGGCGGGCGCGCGTTTTGCGCGCGCGCTGAGTAGATTCCGAGTCTGCGTCATCCGCCGTCGCGGCGTTAGGCTGTGGGGGCCAAAAAATCCTGTCCCGCGACCGGGAGCGACGCCCGGAAGGTTTTAAGTTTTTAAGGGTTTTCTTCCCTAACGCGGACCACTCGTTCACGCCAGCCGGAAACCGTTTGGCTCGAAAACGCTCTAATGCGACACGGATCGATTCGATGCAAAAACTCCGGGTGATGATCGTGGAAGACGACGAAATGATCGCCGGACTTCTTGCAGAGTTGATCGAGGCGCTCGGTTACGAAGTATGCGCCGTCGAATCCAGCGAGAACGGGGCGGTCGCCGCGGCGCGCCATTCGAGGCCCGATCTGATGATCGTCGATGCGCATCTGCAAAATGGCAGCGGCATGGGCGCCGTCGACAGGATCAATGGCTCGGAGACGATTTCACATATCTATGTCACCGGCGACGCCAAGACGGTCAAGATTCTCAAACCCGACGCGACCGTGCTGCAAAAGCCCTATTTCGAACTCGATCTGGTTCTCGCCATCCAGTCCGCGTTGACCCAGGTCCCCGCCCACTGACAGGCTGCTGAAAAACGCGCGGATGGCCCTCGTGGTTCGAGAGGGTCCCCATTAGGACTACGCCATTGATTCTATTGATCCCCCCATGCCGGGGAGCGATGCGGAGCATCGCGTCTCGAAGCACTGGGGATCAACGCACCCATTTTTCAGCGGCCCCCTGAACACGCACCCGCCGCGTCCCGCCGCGCCGCAAGCGCCCCCTGGGCAGCGCAACCATGCTGTTGGCCATTTTCAAGGTAGCGGCGATTAAAAACATGAAGCCGGGGATCGGCGCCCTGCGCCGGACCAGAACTTCCAAACGCCACAGTGACCCGTTTCCATCGCGCGAGGCAGGGCCGGAAACGACCCATATGCGAGAATAGAGTAGTTTCCGTCCCTGCCGCCGCCGTCTTTCCTGCCTCTATCTGGTTCGGTCATCGAAAAGGCGGGCGCCCGACCTTCCAACGCGTCGCATGCGGGGGAAGGCGTTCGCCCGCGTCGGGCGCTTCCATCAGGAGACTCTGCCATGCTGCAAACACGTAACACCCTGTCCCCCAACATCCGCGCCCAGTCCATCGAATCGCTCAACCGGCATCTTGCGGCGGCGATCGATCTGCATGGCCAGTTGAAACAGGCGCACTGGAATGTGCGCGGTCCGAACTTCATCGCCATCCACCTGCTGTTCGACCAGGTCGCCGGCAAGATTTTGGCCTATGGCGATCTCATCGCCGAGCGCGCGCGCGGATTGGGCGGAGCCGCCGAAGGCACAGTGCAGGTTGCGGCGCGGCTTTCCTTTCTGATCGTCTATCCGCTCGGCGTCGCCGACGAGCAGGAACATGTTTACGCGGTTTCCGGCGCGCTTGCGGCCTTTGGCGAATCGGCGCGCGAAGCGATCGAACGCGCGACGACTTCCGGCGACGCCGACACCGCCGACCTGTTCACCGAAATTTCGCGCGGGGTCGATCAGCAGCTCTGGCTTGTCGAATCCCATGCCGCCACGCCATGACCGCGCGTTGGGAGACCAGGCTTCAATTCGCCGCGTCAAAAAGCGCCGCGCCGGTCGAAGCCAAAGTTCTGAAACGGACGCAAAGCCGCGAGAAGGCGGCGCCGGCGGTTGAAATCAGGCGGATCGCCGCCTGGGTGAAAGAAGGCGGCGCCGGGGGCGAGGCGAAAAAATAATGAAATCGTTGCGTATCCTGGTGGTGGAAGACGACGCCCTGGTTGCGGCGGTGCTGGCGGAATTGCTCGAAATCCAAGGGCACTGCGTCTGCGCCATCGTCGCCACCGAGGCCGACGCGGTCGCTGCGGCGTTAAAGCTCAGTCCCGAGATGCTGATCGTCGACGTGCGATTGCGCATGGGCTGCGGGCTTGGCGCCGTCGACCGAATTCAGGGCCGCCGGCTCGTCGCGCATGTCTTTGTCTGCGGCGACGCGTCAGGGGTTCGCGCGCTCCGGCCCGGCGCCACGGTGATCCAGAAACCCTATTTGGAGCAGGACCTCACCCTTGCCCTCCAGCGCGCGCTCGACACGGTCGCGGCGGCTTGAGGCTGGCGCTGGCAGGGGTTTCTTGGTGGACTTCGGCCCGTGCCGCGCCGGAGCGCGTTGAGTAAATTCCGATCCTGTCGGCGTCGCGTCGCGGAGGCTAGTTTTCGGTCCATCGGCGAGACGGATGTTTCGCCAGAATCCATGCCGCCTCCGGCGCCGGGAGAGCCCGATTTCGCAAAGGGCGCCAGAGGCCGGACAGGCCGAAGGCGGCGAAGACCAAACGCTCTCAAGCCAGGAAATTCAGGATGAAAAAAATCGGCGCCGACGCCATCCTTATCGCAGCCTTCGCCGCGATCTGCGCATGGCCAACGCTGGCGTCCCGGGCGCCCTCCGTTTCCGGCGCCGCCGACCAGATCGAACTGGCGGAGGCCGACCCCGCCGTCGCCGAACACGCCTCCTATGCACAGAAGGCGCGCGACGAAGTGCGGGAATGGCGGGTCGAAATCGACCGGTTTGGCGACAAGGCCAAGGCCAGATCCGCGCAGGCGTGGAACAGCGCGTCGGAAGATTTGAACGCGGCCTGGCTCAAGACAAGGGAGGCCTCGGACAGGCTGGAAAAGGCCGGCGCCGAGCGCTGGGACAGCGCCAGGGCTTCTTACCGGGAGGCCGCCGACGCATTGGCGGCGAAATGGACGAAAGTTCGCGCCGACCTGAAATAGGCGCCGAAACGGGCGTTCCCGGACGAACGACGGGTCCGAATATCGAGCAATGGAGAGTGACATGGAATTGCATCGATCGCCGCAACGGGGCGAACCGCGCCTGCGGGTCGTGTTCGCCAACAGGTCGATCGCGCTGGGCCTGCCGCTCGGTTCGACGCTCGGCGACGTCGCCGACTGGGTCGGCGATATCGCCCGGCTGCACAACGGGCCGCTGCTGTCGATCGACGTGAGACTTGCCGCGGCCCGAGGCGCCGCGGCCCTCGCCGGAACGCACTGACGAACCGGCGCAAAATGTGACGCGCCCGCCGCCCGATCACGGGTCGGCGCGCGTGACGGCCAACATCCCCATGGAGCCCAGCATGAAATTCAAAATCATTGTCGCCGCGACCGCCGTCCTTCTGGCCTTGCCGGTCGCGGGCGGCGCCCAGGGCGTCGTTCGCGGGGCGCAAGAAGGCATCCACGAGGGCAATCGCGCCGCAGGGCCTGTAGGCGGAGTCGTCGGCGGCGCCGTCGGCGCGGTCACCGGCGGCGTAGCCGGCCTGCTCGGCATCGACCAGCGCCCGCGTTTCCGGAGGCTATGTGGTTCATGAACATCACGATTCCTACGCCTATGACCGTCCGGTGGCGGTTGGGACCGTCCTCCCCGATAGCGGCGTAAGCTATTACGATGTTCCCGAAGAATATGGCGTGAGAGACTATCGCTACGCCATCGTCAACGATCAAACTGTGTTGATCGATCCGCGCACCCATAGAATTGTCCAAATCTTCGAATAAGCCGATGTCGCGGACAAAGCCCCAATAAAAAGGGCCGCTTGGAAGCGGCTTTTTCAGCTCGGGTCGATGCCCCCTAAAAGCGCGCCGGGCGACCGGAGCGCCGCGCAACAAAATGCGACAACAAGGGAAAACGCCGATGAGCACGAAGACGAGCGCGATCACGACCACGAGGGATTACACGGCCTTGAAAAAGCAGTTCTCCGATTTCTCGCTGCGCCTCGACGCGCGCATCGCGGCGTTCCGGGAGGACGCCTCGTTCGCAAAAACCCACGGCGCCTGCGCGGCGAGGCTGCGCAAAGGCCAGGCTCGCGTCGAGGCCCGGCTCGAAGCGGCGGCGCGGCGCGCCGAAATATGGGAGGCCACGAAAACCGAGCTGCGATCGGACCTCAACGCCTTGATCGGCGATTTCGATCATCTGGAAGAATCGCTCGACGCGCCAATGATCAGCCATTAACCGCCTTTTCAAGCGGTTGTAGCGCTCCGGCCAGGCGGCCCGTCGTCCTGCCCGGAGCGCGGCGGTGAAACCCCGGGTCAGAGCCTGCGTATTTCCCGACTCTTCCGGCAAGGTCCCGCGTCGCCTAACGCTATCGATGGCTCCGATCCCGCTGCGGCAGGCGGTCGGGGTCGATCTGGGACGCGAATATGACGAAATGCAGTTCGGAATCGACAGCGGCCCTGGCGTCGAGATTTCGCGTTCTGGTAAACGGCTTCGCCGATCGAAATGGTTTCCCGACCCTGCCCCATGCGGTGAGCGCCATTCCGGTGAAGGGGGCCGAAAGCCTGAGTTTCGAAATTTACGACACATTCAAGCGGCAATTCGTCTGGACCCGGCCGAAACGGCTCGACGGCGGCTTTCATCCGGGCGCGTTTTCGGTTCGGGTGAACGGACATAACAACGGTTTATCCTTCGCCAGCCTGGACGACGCCGCCGACTTCATCTCGGCCCGGCCGCCGGGCAAACAATTCGCGGTGTTCAAGAACGAGACCTGCGTGTTCATGGCCGTCTTTTCCGGAGCCCCGAAATGCGTGAAGGCGTCGTGAAAACCTGAGGCGTCTGCAAGCGCCGTGACCGAAGCGGCCGCCCGCCATTGCCGGCTGAAAATGGCGCCTCCGGGCGATTTCGCGCTTTGCGTCAATGATTCATGCGCCAAGTCTGCGGCCCCGGCAGCGGGATTGCTCTCCTCTTTTGCAGAGCGCTTGAAGCATTGGGCGAAAACGTGGACGCCGGCTTTCCGTAAGAACATTGCGTAAACGAGGGGACCCAGCGCCGATGGCGATTCGGCCGACTTGCCATCGGCGCTGGGTAAATTCCGAAGCTGCCGCGGCGCCGCCCGGCGTCCTATTGTTGCTGCAACCATGGCGTTTCAGCCGCGCGCCCGGACGATGGAAGATCGCCGGGACGCTTGAGTGAACTGTCGGCGGGGAATCCGCCGCGATCCAGAATTACCGGAGTCTCCACATGAGCACCTTGCTGATTGTCATCCTGCTGATCCTGTTGCTTGGCGGCGGCGGCGGCTATTATGCGCACGGCCAATATGGCGTCGCGGGACTTGGCGGCGTACTGGGCACGGTTCTGCTCGTGCTGCTGGTGCTCTGGGTGCTCGGCGCGCTGCGCGCATAGGCCGCGACGGCCCCCCGTTTGCGCGCCGCCCGGCCGCCACGTTCCTGCCTGGCTCCGGGGGCGCCCTTCAGGTTCCCGAGATGACGCAACCCGACGACAACACCCCGGCGGAGCCGATGGCGGAGCAACCGTCGGACATGCCGTTGCCTTCCGATCCGCAGGCGATCTTTCTTGGCGGAATATTCGTTCTGGCGATGCTGACGGCGGCCTATGTCGCCCGCGA
Source organism: uncultured Rhodoblastus sp. (assembly GCF_903903185.1). GTDB lineage: Bacteria > Pseudomonadota > Alphaproteobacteria > Rhizobiales > Beijerinckiaceae > Rhodoblastus. Next base: position 20,637 of record NZ_CAIUXT010000027.1, on the reverse strand, counting down.
TATCGTGCTGCCCATGGTCTTCGCCATCGCGCTGAAGCTGCTGTTGCAGCCCGGCATGGACCTGCTGGAGCGGATCTATATTCCCAAACCTCTCGCGGCGCTGGCGATCATTTTCGCGCTGCTGGGCGCCATCGTCGCGCTGGGCGCGGCCATTTCCGGCCCGGCGGGCGCCTGGGTGGCCCGTTTGCCCGAAGGCGTTGCGCGGCTTCACGAGCGTTTGGGCTTTCTTTGGCAACCCGTTGACGCTTTGCTTCAATTTGTTCATCGGCTGGAAAATATCGGCGCGACCGGGGCTCCGCGCGAGGCGACCGGCCCCCTGGCGGCGTCGGCGATTTTGTCGACCCTGTTCAAAGGCGCCCAGAGCTTCGCCGACGGCCTGTTCACCACTTTGCTGTTTCTTTACTTTCTGCTGCTGTCCGGCGACAGTTTCCTGCGGCGGCTGGTCGAGATCCTGCCGCATTTTCGCGCCAAGCGGCAGGCCATCGACATTTCCCAGCAGATCGAACACGATATCTCCGCCTATCTCGTCACCATCACCGCGATGAACGCGATTGTCGGGCTGGCCACGGCGCTGGTGATGCATTTGACCGGCGTCGGCGATCCGATGCTTTGGGGAACCTTCGCTTTCCTGATGAATTTCGCGCCGATCATCGGACCCGCGCTGTGCATGTTCGTCTTTCTTCTCGCGGGTTTGCTGAATCTCGACGGGTTTTGGAGCGCGCTCGCGCCCGCCGGATTCTATCTGCTCATTCACCTCGCCGAGGGCGAGACGTTCACGCCCATGCTGCTCGCCAGGCGGTTCACCCTCAATCCCGTGCTCGTCATCGTATCCTTCGTTTTCTGGTTCTGGATGTGGGGCGTTCCCGGCGCGATCCTGTCCGTTCCGATGTTGGCCATCCTGAAGATCGTCTGCGACCGCCTGCGGCCCTTCGCCGCGCTCGGGCATTTTCTTTCCGGATAATCGCCCCGCGCTTTCGCCGCAACCGCCCCGACCCCGAGAGCCCGGCGCAAAAAAATCCCCGCTTTCCCTGCCGCCGGTCGGGCGATGGAGAGCGGGGTTTTCGCTTCGCGGCAATCGGCTCGACTATGGAGCTTCAGCCTTGCGCCTGGGCGGCGCGATGCCGGTAACGCAATCGCGGGGCCGGCCGGTCCGGCGCATAGACAAGCGTCAGGCTTTCGACGCCGGCGGTGAAACCGAGGCCCGCGCCGCCCTCGATATTCAGGGGTTGAAGCGAAAACGTCTGGTTGGAGCCGCCGACCAGCGCCGCAGCGCCGACGCCGATGCCGACCTTCGCCGAGGCGCCGGGTCCGACATAATTGCCGGCGAGCGCCCCCGGTCCCTGCCTGCCGGTCGCGGCGACCACGCCCCAGAGCAGATCGCCCTTGCCGTTGACCGAGATATTGGCGCCGATCTTGGTGAGCGTGCCGACATAATGGTCGCGCCGGCGCCCGTTGCGTTCGCTGGCGAAGACGCAGTCGACCGACTGGTTTTCGACCAGCAGGCTCGGCCCGTTGCCGGAAAGATGACATTCGAGCGCGCCGATCCGGTCGCCGGCGAAGGCCGCCCCCGGCAATATCGCCGACAGCATCAGGGCGGCGCGCAACGCGTGTCCGGGCTTTAGGATTCTGGTCATGTTCAGTTCTCCGAATTACCGGGATCTGAGGAGGTCGAAGCCTCTCAAGGTCTCGGCCAGGCGCGAATGCGCCAGCTTGCTTTCAAGTTTTGTGAAGTTCAAATCCGGCGGACGCCGGAGCGCGGGCGCTTAAATCGCGCCACGATGGCCGGGCCAGTCATAGGGGTCGTGAAGGTCTTTTTCATAATATGGATCGACGTCGCCAAGGGCGCTCCACGCAGGGCTGGCCTCGACCTGGCCGCCGCTGACGTCGACGCGAATTTCGCGGTCCGACCATGAGATGTCCTTGACGGCGTGGCGCGAGATCAGGACATGCTTTTCGGAGAACCAGTTTCCCGTATCGACGACCAGATAGGGGAAGCTCCATCTGTCCTCGTCGATCAGCAGGTCCTCGACCGCGCCGAGCGCGCCGTCGCTGCCGATGACGCGATAGCCGGCGATGGCGTTGACGCTGCGCAGATGGACGTCGCACTCCAGCGGATCGGCGGCGGTTTCCGCCTGCGGCGCGACCATGAACAGCGGCGGCGCCGAAAATTTCGAAGCGATCGGGTTGGCGCGCAAAGCGCTGTCGTTGGCCATCGGCTCCCACCCGTAATAGTCGTAGAGATGACGCTCCATCTGCATCGACACCGGCAGGTGCTCGGCAAGCGCGGGGCTGCCCTCGATCTGCGCCCGCGTCAAGGCGACGGGCAGTTCGAGCCGGGCGCGGTCGGGCTTGCCGAGCGCTTCAGGGTGCAGCAAGACCTTGCGAGCGCTCAGCCAGCCACCCGTGTCGACCACCAGCCAGCGCGCCGCAAAAAAACGGTCGTCGAACAGAAAATCCGCGATGGCGCCGATCTCGCCGTCGCTTGCCCGCAGGGCGAAGCCCCTGAAGGCCGACGCGAACTTGAGCATGATGTCGTCTCCGCCTTTTCCCGAACCTTGGCCGCCCGGCGACGATAGGCGCCGGGGCGCCCGCGACGACAGCGTCGGAATCTACTCAGCCAAAATAACGCTTTCCCCCAGCCGCGATTCGGCGCCATCCTGCGCCCGGACGAAACAGCTTGCCGGACTTGCCGTTCCGGCGGCGGCCGTGGCGGAGCGCCAATGAACGATCCATACGAAATTCTCGGGGTGGACAAAGCCGCGGCGCCGGAGGCGATACGCAAGGCCTACCATCGGCTGGCGAAAAAACTGCACCCCGATCTCAATCCCGGCGACAAGAACGCCGAGAGCCGTTTCAAGGAAGTCGCCGGCGCCTATGACTTGCTTTCCGACGCGGAGAAACGGCGCCGGTTCGACGCCGGCGAGATCGACGCGTCGGGCGCCGAAAAGCCCCAGCAGAAATATTACCGCGATTATGCCGGCCAGGGCGCGGACGGCGATCCATACGAGGACAGGTCCGGCTATGCGGACTTCGCCGACGCCGACGACATTCTCGCCCAGATTTTCCGCCGGCAGGCCCGCCGCGCGCGTGGCGCGGATCGGCATTACGGCCTCGCGGTCGATTTTCTCGACGCGATCAATGGCGCGACGCGGCGGATCGATCTGCCGGAGGGCGGCTCGCTCGACGTGACCATTCCGGCGGGCATTCAGCAGGGACAGACTTTGCGTCTGCGCGGAAAAGGCGCGCCCGCGCCGGGCGAAGGCGAGGCCGGCGATGCGCTGGTGGAAGTCTCGATCCATCCGCATCCCTTTTTCACCCGTCATGGCGAAAATATTCATCTCGACCTGCCGGTCACTTTCGCCGAGGCCGTGCTCGGGGGCGAAATCAGGACGCCCACACCCGCCGGACCCGTCATGCTCAAAGTCCCGAAAGGATCGAACAGCGGCACGGCGCTGCGGCTCAAGGGCAAAGGCGCCCCCCGCGCCGACGGGCGCGGCGACCTGCTGGTTAAGTTGAAGATCATGGCGCCGAGCGGACCGGACCCCGAACTGGAGGCTTTTCTCGCCGCCTGGAAGCCCGCAAATTATGACCCGCGCAAGGGGATGCCGTCATGATCCTCACCCGTCAGGATTTTCTCGCCCACGCCAATCTCGACCGCCAGACGCTTGAAGTCTGGATCGCCGAGGAATGGCTGATTCCCGGTCGAACGGAAAGTGACCCGACCTTCAGCGAAGCGGATCTGGCGCGCGCGAAATTGATCGGCGATCTGATCGACGATCTCGGCGTCAATTCGCAGGGCGTCGGCATCGTCCTGCATCTGCTGGACCAGGTTCACGGCCTGCGCCGGGCGCTGTCGGAAGTGCTGAAATCCGTCCATCCGCCCGCCGGCCCGCAAGCCCGAACTTTGGGCGGCGAGGACTCGGGCCGTCCATGAACGGCGGCGTTCGAGGGGTCGAAAACCGCCGCCAAATCCTGCGGCGGCAAGGGAGCGCCAAAACGATTCAGCCTGCCAATCGTTGCGATTGGCAGGCTTTTTTCTAGAACGTTTTCGAGCGAAGTGGATAAAGGTTCGCGTGAAGAAGACGCGTAAAAACAAGAAATCAGAGCCCTTTTTCCGTTCAATCGGATCGGAAAAAGCACTGGACGATGCGGGGCGTCAGGCGATCGCCTGAACGATCGTCCCTGTGCCATCGCAGCGCAGGCAGGACGTGTCGGAAGGCTTGCCCGTCGCCTTGTCGGCTGCTTTGCTCGTTCGATGGAATGGCGGCCGCGTCCTTGCGGGTCGATACGGGTCCGGGAATGGTCTGGCCCCGATTCTTCGCGCATGCTTTCCGGCTGCGCGACATCAAGAGTTCAAAGGGGTTCGCAAAACGACCCGGCCAAGGCTTGCGGCGGTGTTGAAAATCCACGCGCGGGCCGCTCAGATTCCGGGCTCTTCGCGCTCCTCGAAACTGCCGCAGGAGCGGTCGAAGGCGGAGAGCGCGTCCTCCAGATAGTTCGGCAGCAAGGGAATCCCCAAAAGATATTTCGCCGTGTCGCCCTCGCGTCGCTCGCGCGCCAGCGTGACCGCCGCGCGCCAGTCGTCGCGTTCGAAATCGCCGCGCCCAATCCAGACGAGAGCGACCAGCGCATCGAGTTCGTCCGCGTCGAACCCCTCTATGAATTCGACCAGCTCAAGCCGCGCCGGTCGATCGCCGGCATCGGTCAAAACGACGGAAAACCCGTCGTCGCTCGGATTGGACTCGTCGGGTTTCGCGCCGACATCCTCCGCCAGAAGCTCGCGTGACTTGGTCACCACGAAACAGACCTTGTCGGTATTGATTTCCGGCATTTCCGGTTCGTTTTCGAGCAACATGTAATTGAAGCCTTCCGTGGCCGCCGAAATTGGAGCCTTTGCAAGTTTGGGGAAAACGTCAAAAGGCTCCATGCCTTTTTTGACCGTATATTGTTATCCGGAACATCTTCAAGTTTATGGGAATATGCTTCAAGCGCCGGGCGAAAAAGTTGTGGCGGCCGCCTGGGGGGGCGTCGGCGACCGCCACAGTGGGGACTGCGAAGTCCCGAGAGGCAACGCACGAAAGGCATTGCCATTGCGCTCTACCGGCCATGTAGAACAGGGCGGAGCGCGTCGTCAGGGATGTTTTGCATTCACCACGTTACCGACAATAAGCGCTTGGCTCCATCGCGGCAGGGTCGGAATCTACTCACGCAGTCGTTCATCGACGCCCAGCGCAAGAGGTTTGGAAGGTTTGGTTTGGAAACAGGTTCGGCGGGTTTGGCGCGGCGCGCCAGACATCGCTCTGGTCGCCTGCCCATGGCCGGGCCGCGGTTCGACCGGCGCCGGGACGCCTGCTTTGCGGGCGCTGTCGCCGGCAGGATCGACATCGCTCATGCCGCCTGCCAGGCCAGCGCCGTTTGAATGATGGTGCGACAGACCGACGGAACCGAGCGCGCGACGGTTTCGCTGAGCGTTTCGCCCCAGTCGATCCGTTCCGGCTGAACGCCGAGCAGCGCCAGATTGGCCGGCTTCCAGCCTTCAAGCCGGGCCATTGTCAGGAAATCGTTCAGACCGGCCTCATGGGCGCTCAGGCGCTCGCCCCGGCAGACCTGCTCACGCAGCTCCCGGCTGTGCAGCAGACGCATCGCGCCGGGCGGGGCGCCCAAAAGCTTGGCGTCGACGACCAGAACGGAGTCCGATCCGGCCAGCGCCTCCTTCAGGCTAAAACCCGGCGTTCCGCCGTCGAGCGCGCGCAACCCCTGCGGAGCGCCGGGATTCATCGCGAGCTGGCGCGCGACATGCACGCCCACCCCGTCATCGGACAGGAGAATATTGCCAAGGCCGAGCACAATCACGTCCCGGACCTTGCGCATCGCCGCAAGGGGCGGACGTTCGGTTTCCGCTTGCTCACAACAGTTCATCGCTTTTTTCCTCTAACAGGCGCTGGCAAAATGCGCATTGCGCGCTGGCGGTTTCGTCAAAATGTTCGAAGGCAAAATGTTGCAAAACAAAAAATGTTGGAAGGATTGCGTCCGGCGAATTCGCCATCGGTCAGATCCCGCCGGATGTCCTTGTCAACGCGCATTGAAATGGGCGCATGCAGGTTCAACTCCCGCCGCGCCGACGCCAAAGCGGCAAATTGGATCCTTCCCCGGAATGCGACTGGGTCGGAGCCTGCTCCTGCGCGCGCTATTTTCTCAGTTCATCGGCGCGGGGCGCGAAAAACCAGTATCGGAATCTACGCATGCGCCCGCAGCGACGGCCCGGTCGGCCCCGATCATCCGGGCCGCCCGGCCGGGTGAGTAAATTCCGAACCTGTCGCGGGCTCTCGCAACAGCGCCTGCTCCGGCGACCGCCAAAGCGCGAATGAAGGCGCGGGCTTTGAACCGGATCATTTTCCTTCGAGGGGTTGTTTTGGCGCCAATTCAGGCGACTGCGCCGGTTATTCCCGATCATATCGACGAGACCATCTCGTCGATCGCCAAGCTGCGCGCCGAACACCGCAACAAGGCGACGAAGCTGCAACGCATGGTCGATTCGATGGTGAAGCTGGTCGGGCGGCCCCAGTTCATCGGCGTCATCAGTCTGGTCATCGTCGGCTGGATCGGCGTCAATCTGCTCTCCGCCTCGCTGGGCGAACGGGCGATCGATGCGCCGCCATTCCCCTGGCTCGGCGAGGCGATTTCGCTGACCTCGCTGTTCATGGTGGTGTTGATCCTGATTTCGCAGGAACGCGAGGACCAACTCGCGCGCCATCGGGAAATGCTCATTCTCGAACTGGCGATTCTGAGCGAGCAGAAGATCGCCAAGGTGATTCAGCTGCTGGAAGAATCCCGGCGCGACAACCCGAATCTTCGCGATCGTCACGACCCGGAAGCCGAAACCATGGGTCAGGCCGCCGACACCCAATCCGTGCTCAACGCCATCACCGAACAACCGGTCCCCAGACCGGAATGAAGAAAACTTTGAGGCAAGGACCTGCTGCGTTCCGCCCGCTCGGGGAGGAACGATTCTCGAAAGGAAAGCCCATGCTGAAGACCTGTTTTCTCGCGGCCATCCTGACTTGTGCGCTTGCCCTGTCGCCCCTCGCTGTTGGGGCCCAGCCCGCGCCCGCCGCGCCGCACGCCGGACCGATGGCGACCGCGCATCCAGGCCATCGTCATCGCGAGGATGGCGACCGTCATCACCACCATCGCCATCACCACCACCACCACCATCATCATCACTATAACGATGGGGGCGGTCGCGGCTGAGTAAGCCGTGAAGCGCGGACGACTGGCCTTCGCCCGCCCTCCGCGCGCTTTGGAGACAAGACAGGAACCCGACCATGACCTTACATAATCATAGCCTTGTCTGGATCGATCACCGCGAAGCGCGGGTGTTTCATTTCAGCGCGGACGAAGTGGATCGGCTGGTCGTGAGGCCGGACGATCCGCATGCGCATATCCATCACAAGGCGAACGCGATCGGCAGCGGCCACGCCCCCGAAAACCAGGCCTTTTTCAAGGCGGTGGTCGAAGCCATCGGCAGCTCCGGGGCCATATTGATCGTTGGCCCCGGCCTGGTGAAAACCGCCCTGGTCAAGCATATCGCCAGCCATCGGCCGGCGCTGCTCGACCGTATCGCCGGCGTCGAGACGGCCGATCATCCCACCGACGGCGCGCTCGTCGCTCACGCCCGCGCCTACTTCAAGACCGAAGATCTGATGACGGCGCAGAAATGATTTTTGGGCGCCGCAGAGGTTGAATTGCTGCGCCGGCGGCTCTCGCGTCCCGGCGCGGCATGCAAAAACAGATCGAAGGCGGCGTGGGTAGATTCCGAACCTGTCGCCGGCGCGCTTTTCGCTGCTGGATGGCGCTCCGACACGAGACCGGCCTGGCCGGGCGTCTCGCCGCCTGTCGGCGGTTTCCCGGAAAAAGCACCCATGACCCTTTCCATTGCGCATCTTCAGCCGATTGTTGCGCTGCTCGCCGGCATTCTCATTCTGCTCATGCCCCGGTTGCTCAATTTCATCGTCGCCTTCTATCTGATCGCCACCGGAATCATCGGCCTTGGCCTGTTCCATTGAGCGGCGGGCCGACCGTTATCGCCGGAACGACCGTCGCTCGCGCAACGTTTTCGCGCCTGCCTTCGCGCGTTCACGCCCATCGCCGGCATGGGGCGGTTCTTTTGGACGGGCCAAAGTCCAGGCAGGACCCCCGAGGGAGCCGAAAATGATCAAGTTGCATCCCGTGCATGCGCTCGAAGCGAGTCTCGAAACCGCGCGTCTCAAGGCCGTCGAGGATCTGGCGTCGGGGGATGTCGCATTTTCCGCCGCCGCCCTGCGCGATCTTGCCGGGATCCAGGCGGCCTTGATGGCCGTGCGGGAGGAAATCGACAATCATGGCTCAAAGCTTGGATGGGGAGGGAGCGTGAAGGCGCTTGACTGATCGTCTTTTCGACGCCAAATCTTCCTCGCGGCCAGCCGATCCATCCCCGGCCTCCGGCCCCGTCATTCCCGCAACGTCTTGACGCGCGCCGCCAAAGCGGCCATGCGGGAGAAACGACGCGCCCAAAACGGGACGAGACCCGCTGGGACAGCCAAAATGACCGCATTCAGGTTTTTCGAACTGGTGTTGCTGGCCATCGCCGGCCTGCTGCCGATCATGAATCCCTTCAGCACGGCGCCGCTGCTGATTGCTCTCACCGCCGGCATGAGCGCGCAGGAGCGCGCCCGCCAGACGCTGCTCGGCTGTCTCTATGCTTTCGGCATCTTGGCGACCTTCCTGATCGCCGGACGCTTCATCATCAGCTTTTTCGGCATCTCCCTGCCCGGCATCCGCATCGCCGGCGGGCTGTTGATCTCGACGCTCGGGTTCCGCATGGTTTTCCCCCCCGAAGCCAAGCGCGACGAAACCGTCGCCGCGAAAACCGATATCGCCTTCTCACCACTCGCCATGCCCTCGCTGAGCGGTCCAGGGTCGATTTCGGTGGTGCTGGCGACTTCCGCGCAGATCCCCGACGACCGCCTACTCCTGGGCAACATCATCATGCTCATCGGCATCGGCCTGACGACGCTCATCGCCTGGCTGGTGCTGAGCGGCTCCTTCGTGCTGGTCCGCTTTCTCGGTCCGACCGGCATCGACGCGCTGACCCGCATTTTCGGCTTTCTGCTGATCTGCATCGGCGTGCAATTCGTGCTGATCGGCACGAGCGACTATTATCTGCCGCTGCTCAACGCGGCGAAATGAGGCCGCGCGCCGACGCGACGGGCGCTGGCGCAGAGTTTGCTTATCAGGGAAGGTCAAGTTCCAATCCATCTCCAGCTTTCGGTGGAAACATGAGCGCAACAATCCTTCATCTCGATCCCGAAGTGGCGGCGAAGTTCAGGAACGCCATGGCCATGCGCGACGAATCCCGGTCGCGCTTGTCCGACGACCCGCAAGCGGCGCGCGATGTCGCCAAGGCCTCGGCTCGCAAAATCGAGGAGGCGCTCCGTCTGGCGCGCGAAAAAGCCCCGGGGCGCGACGCCTGATAAAACGCGAGGCGCGTCAGAAGAATTCCGAAACCGCCGCCGGCAATTCGCTGAAATGCGAAATGACCCGGTCGGGCGAAAATTCTTCGATCGGACGGTCGGTATAGCCGAAGTCCACCGTGATCACCGGAATCCCGGCCGCGCGCGCGGTGTCGATGTCGGTCCTCGAATCGCCGATCATCAGCGCGCGGGTTTTCTCGCCCTTCGCCGCCGAGATCGTGCGCAGCAGCGGCGCCGGGTCCGGCTTGGCGACGCCAAAAGTATCCTGGCCGCAGATGAAGGCGAAGCGCTCGGCGACGCCGAGCTTCTGCAACAGCAGCCGCGCCGGCCGCTCGATCTTGTTGGTGCAGACCGCGAAAATGTCGCCCCGCGCGGCCAGCGCGTCGAGCGCCTCGATCACGCCGGGATAGAGCCGGCTGTCGTCGGCGATGCGGCTTTCGTAATAGGTCAGGAAAAGCTGGAACATCTCCTCCACCTTGGCGTCGGGAAGGCTGGCGCCTTGCGCCGCCAGTCCGCGCAGGATCAGCGCGCGCGCGCCGGCCCCGAGCAGGGCGCGGGCGTTTTCGGGCGGCGTCGCGATAAAGCCTTCCCTGATCATCACATGATCGAGCGAAGCCATCAGATCGCCCGCCGTGTCGGCCAAAGTGCCGTCGAGGTCGAAAACATGGAGGACGGGCGCGGGCGAAGGCGTCAAGCTAGGCTCCTGTAAAAATCCCTTTCCGACCTATAGCATCGCCGCAGCGCAGGGGCCAAATCCAAAGGGCCAAATCATTAGGGCGTTTTTCGGCCTGTGGGGCCGGGCTTTCCGCGATAGGATCGACCCGAAGGCTTCGGGTGATTCGCGAGACGGATGAGGACGGGAAAGTGATGTTGCGACGCACGGCACTGGCTTTATTTTTGGCCACGGGCGCGGCAGAGGCCGCAAATTACGATTTTCTCGCCGCGCCCGAGACCGATCTCAACCGGGTCTATCGGCTCGACAAGGCGACCGGCGAGATCGGCGCCTGCCAATATGGCCTCAAGGACGGCGGTTCGGTCGGCGTCACTTTGTGCTATCCGCCCGGCGAGGGCGCGGGCGCGCAATCGCCGAGCGATTACGCGCTGGTCGCTTCGCGGCACGAGCGCGAAGGCGGCGTGTTCCGCGTCGATCTGCGCACCGGCGCGATGTCGATCTGCTACGTGCTCAACGAGGCCGTGGTCTGCACCCCGCCGGCGAAATAAGCAGGAGATTAAACGGGACGCGCTGACTGCCCGCCGCCTGTCCGCCGTCGCCGCTATGCTCATTTTTGTGCATTGGAACCGTGCGGCCGGCTCTATAGTCTCGGTTTCGTGGTCGCCCGCGCGCCCGGCTCGGCCAGGGTCTGGTCGCAAGGCGCTTGGCCTTTCGGCGCGGTCGCGGCGATCCGGGCCGCATTGGCCGGGCGGCGCCATCTCGCCGCGCGGCGCGCAACGGAGTGACACATGCGGCTCGACGATCCCGGCCTGTTGCACGAAAACATGCTGATCGATGGCGTCTTTTGCGGCGCCGGCGTCTTGCCGATCCATAATCCGGCGACGGGCGCCGTGCTCGCGCGGGTTCCCGACGGCGGCGCGGCGGAGGCGACCGCCGCCATCGATGCGGCTTCGCGCGCGCAAAAACCCTGGGCGGCGCTGACCGCCAAACAGCGCGGCGCAACCTTGCGCAAATGGTACGAGCTGATTCTGGCGGCGCGCGACGATCTGGCGCTGATCATGACCAGCGAACAGGGCAAGCCTCTGGCCGAGGCGCGCGGCGAAATCGAATATGCCGCCGGTTTCATCGAATTCTACGCCGAAGAGGCCAAACGGATTTACGGCGAGACGATCCCCTCGCCCTGGCCCGATGCGCGCATCCTCACCTTGCGCCAGCCGATCGGCGTGATGGCGGCGATCACGCCGTGGAATTTTCCGGCCGCGATGATCACCCGCAAATGCGCGCCGGCTCTGGCCGCCGGCTGCGCCTGCGTCATCAAGCCGGCGCCCGAAACCCCGCTGACCGCGCTGGCGCTCGGCGAACTGGCCTTGCGCGCCGGCCTGCCGCCTGGCGTCATCAATATCGTCACCGGCAATGCCGAGGCCATCGGCAAGGTGTTCTGCGAACATCCGGCGGTGCGTTTCGTCGGCTTCACCGGTTCGACGGCGGTCGGCAAGCTGCTGATGCGGCAGGCCGCCTCGGGCGTCAAGAAGGTCGGGCTGGAGCTGGGCGGCAATGCGCCCTTTATCGTGTTCGACGACGCCGATCTCGATGCGGCGGTCGCCGGGGCCATGGTCTCGAAATACCGCAACATGGGCCAGACCTGCGTCTGCGCCAACCGGCTCTATGTGCAGGAAGGGATTTACGATGCTTTCGCGGCAAAACTGACCGAAGCCGTGGCGAAACTGAAAGTCGGCGACGGCGTGGCGGCGGGCGTCCAGCAGGGGCCGCTGATCACGCTCAAGGCGGTGGAAAAGGTCGAGGCGCTGATCGCCGACGCGCGCGCCAAAGGCGCCCGCGTGCTGGCCGGCGGCGGGCGGCACGCTTTGGGCGGCACATTCTTCCAGCCGACGGTTTTGGGCGATGCGACGCCGGAGATGCTGTTGGCGCGCGAAGAGATTTTCGGCCCGGTCGCGCCGCTGTTTCGCTTCCGCGACGAGGCGGATGTCATCGCGCAGGCCAACGCCACCCAATATGGCCTCGCGGCCTATTTCTACGCCCGCGACCTTGGCCGCGTGTTCCGCGTCGCCGAGGCGCTCGAATATGGCATGGTCGGCGTCAATTCGGGCGTGATCTCGACCGAAGTCGCGCCCTTCGGCGGCGTCAAGCAATCGGGGCTGGGCCGGGAAGGTTCGCGCCACGGCGTCGAGGAATTCGTCGAGATCAAATATGTGCTGCTGGGCGGGCTGGGGACGGCGCTGTGACCAGCCCGTCAATATCACCAGCCACCGTCATTACAACCTGCCACCGTCATTAGAATTAGCCACCGCCCTTGCGTGGAGCGTAAGCGACGATACAATCCGGCGGTCGCCAGCCTCTGGTTGAGAGTGCTGGATTGCTCTCCTTCGCTCGCAATGACGGCGCCCCCTTGGCTCCGTCACACAATCTTGGTCGTCACCGTCCCGACCCTCTCGATCTCGCCTTCGAGCACATCGCCGCGCGCCAGCGGGCCGACGCCCGCCGGGGTGCCGGTGAAGATCAGGTCGCCCGGCGCCAGCGCCACGTAACGCGACAAAGCCGCGATCACTTCGGTCACCGACCAGATCAGGTCGGAAAGATCGCCATTCTGCCGCAGGTCGCCATTGACCTTCAGCGCGATCCGCCCCGCCTTCGGATGGCCGATCTTTACGGCGGGATGGATCAGGCCGAGCGGCGCCGAAAAATCGAAAGCCTTGCTCATGTCCCAGGGCCGGCGGTTTTCGCGCGCCTGCGCCTGCAGGTCGCGCCGCGTCAGGTCGAGGCCGGCGGCATAGCCAAAAACATGTTTCTCCGCGTCGGACGCCGCAATGTTCACGCCGCCGGCGGCAATGGCGACCACCAGTTCGATCTCGTGATGGAGATTTTGCGTGGCGCTCGGATAAGGCGCGTCGGCCCCGCCGGTGACCAGCGTGTCGGCGGGCTTGCTGAAGAAAAACGGCGGTTCGCGGGCGGGATCGCCGCCCATTTCGCGGCTGTGGGCGGCATAATTCTGGCCGACGCAGAAAATGCGACGGATTGGGAAACGGCCGCCCCCCGCGACGGGCGCGGCGACGATCGGCGGCGGCGGCAGGACGAAATCGTTCATGGGATGTCCTCGGGATTTCATTGGGATTTTCTTTGGATTTTCTTTGGATTTTCTTTGGATTTTCTTTGGATTTTCTGGGGATTTTTGGCGCCTGGTCTGGCTCCGGGCCAGTTTATGAAATCACAGGCCTGGCGCCTACAGGCGATGACGGCATTCCGCTGATTCCATCCTGTCCGACTGACGCGGAAACCCTTTGGAAATGGACGTGGTGGAGACAGATCGACGTGAAACGGACACTCCGCGCCTGCATATGCGGCGACTTGTCAATTTGTCGCGACTATCGACGGCGGCCTCGGAACGGCGGGTGAAATCGAAAGAGTCAGCCAGAGATTGTGGCCGGAGGGGCGGGCGTGTGCGTCGAATTCGGCGTAGCCCTTGGCATTGAGGTAGCCCTGCATGCCCGCGACGGGAAAGAGGACGCCGAGTTGCGGGCCGACGCCGACTACCCGCGATTCGAACGGTCCCAGCTTTGCGCCCGAGCCGCTGTCGCCGGTGAGTTGGTCGTAGAAATAGCCGACGACGCCGAACATGACGTTTGGCGTGAGGAAGTGCGAGGCGGCCCAGTCGAGATGCCAGTCGACGCCGTTCTGATAGTTCGTGCTCTGGTTGATCATATTGTAGGTGAAGCCTGTCACCGCAGAGAGTTCATTGCCGGTCTGCGGATTGAAATAGGTGTAGCCGAGGCCGGAGTCGATGGCGCCATGACCTATGCCGAGATTGGCGATATTGTCCGCGCTGTAAAGGCCGACGGGAATGTCGCCGGCGGCATAGACCATGAAGTTGTTGACGCCTTGGTTCCACTTGATCGTAGCGAGGGGGTAGAGATCGCCGAAGCCGGTGGAAGACTGTTGGCGGCCGCCCGATAGCGCGCCGCCGTTCGGTCCCGTCAGCGTTCCAAAGACGGAGGTCGCGTTGTTGCCGAAGAGGCTGTTTATCCCTATCGCCGCCTGCCCGCCGAACACCGGAGTCGCGAACACATAGTTGAGATTGAGATACTGAAAGTCGACGTGGGCCTCGACGCCTGCGACGAGCCTGGCGCCGATCTGAAATTTCACATTCGTGGCCGAGTTGACCGATGTGTAATAGTTGAAGGTCGCGAAATTGAATCCTGGCTGGGTGGGGACCGCGGCAAGGCTGCCAAAGAGACCCGGCAGCCAGAAGCTGATTCCGCTTTCGTCGGCGCGGGCGGGTCGCGTGTTCAGCGCGGCGGCGGCGAGCGTGAGCAAGGCCAAAGCCGGCGCCGCGCGGGCGACCTTTCTCCTGTTAATGCTCATGCATGGCCTTCCGGGACTAACCCTCGCGACCCACCATCTTGATTTTTCGGCCGGCAGGACGATATCAATTTCGGGCGTTTCGAACGGCAATTTCATTAGCGCGGCAGATCGCCGTCAGCGCTGGGCGCGCGAACAAAGCGTTTGCGAAGAATGCCTTATTGTTTGATCCGGATCAATCCACATGTGCGCTCAGCGGTCTCGGTTCCGATGGAGTCGGGGGTGGGCGCGCCCGCCGTTTCGAGGGAGCTTCTCATGAGCGCCAACCCTTTCGCTGCATCAGGAAAGAACCGCCGGGAACGCCGAACCGGGCGCGGCTTGGCCATGGCGATGGCGGTGTTGGCGGGCTGTACGATATGCAACGTCGCACACGCAGGTGACCCACCATCAATAGCCATCGGACCGGCGGGGATCGATTTCTATAATCCGCCAGAAGCCCCCAAAGACGCAAGACATGGCGATCTCATCTGGGTCAGGGAAATTACATCGGGGGCTCCGGGGTCGACAGCTTGGAAGTTGCTGTATTGGTCTACCACCGCAGATAACCAGTTGGTTCCGGTCTCTGCTTTGGCCGTTGTTCCCGATAGCCCGGCCCCACCGCATGGACGCCCGATCGTGTCCTGGGCGCACGGCACCTCTGGCGTGCCGCGCAACTGTGCGCCTTCGATGGTGGATAATCCCGCGCGCGATGCGACGTTCTATTTCATGCCGAACAGCCCCGCGAGCTATGACTTCGGCATTCCCGGGCTGACCGGGATGATTGCTGCCGGCTACGTTGTTGTGGCCACCGACTACAATGGGCTAGGGGCCCCGGGAATTCACCACTATCTGATTGGACCGACGGAAGCCCGCAACGTGCTTGACGCCTCTGTGGCCGTGCGCCATTTGCGTCAGGCCGGCGCGGGAGAAAATGTAGTCGCGATCGGCTGGTCCCAAGGCGGCCAGGCGGCGATCTGGAGTGGGCAGATGGCCGACTACGTCGCCGGGTCCGCTAAGCTTGTCGGCGCTGTGGCTCTGGCTCCAGTCAATGCTTTGGAGCAAACCAAGGTATTCGACAGCGTGATCGCCTCGGGCAAAAAACTGCCGCCAATGTCGTTCGCCGAGCGCGCGATGGCTTGGTACGCCATGACCATTGCGTACCCGGAACTAAAATTTTCGGATGTCATGACGCCCGTTGGAGAGGCCGTTTTTGCTGAGGCCGCAAAGGCAGGGCAGTGCAATCACCATATGGGTGACACGTTTGCCTACGCCCAAGGGTACCGTGGCGCGATGGGACGTCCCGACCCTGCCAATCAGGACGCTTGGCTGGCGCGGATCAAGGAGAACGCGCTCGGTTTCCTGGCTGCGCAAGTGCCGGTAGCGGTCTATCAGGGGAAAGAAGATGTCGCAGTCGCTCCTGCTGCGACCGAAGCTTATGTCAAGCTTGCGTGCGCCATGGGCGCCGTCATCTCGTTCACGGAGTACGATGGCGTTGACCACATCCGCCTGTCTGCAAAGGCGACCCCGGAATTCCTGAGTTGGATCGCCCAGCGATTCGCGGGGAAGCCCGCGGCGCGAACTTGTGAGTGAGCGCTCGGGTCAGGGTGATCCATGCCGTTACGCTGAGCGCGTTGCCCCTCCTTTAGGCCGGGGAAGTCATGCGTTAAATGGACAGGCGCGAAATAAGAATTGAAAACGATCAGAAAGAGGGCAATACCTTTTTTGGCAGTTATGCGCCGCCGGGAGCCGTTACCTTCCATTTTGCGCAACGCGCGCTCGCGGGCGAGATTGGTGAATATTCCGATGGCTTGATAATTTTCGTCAGGCGGGTTCAGCCGACACGTCACAAGATACAACCGCGAGCGCCGCCCAACATGTTCTTGGTCTGTGGAGAAGCTCTTTTCGACTTGATCGCCGTGACGCAGGAGAGCGAGCATGGCGAAAAGCAGTTCGCGGCCTTTCCCGGCGGTTCGCCGCTGAACCTTGCCATCGGGTTGCGACGCCTTGGCGAGTCGGTCGCCTTTGTCGGCGGGCTCTCCAGCGATGGATTTGGCGCCGACCTTCGATCCATGCTGGAACTTGAAAATATCGATTTCAGCCGGGCGAGGACAACCAACCTGCCGACCCCCGTCGCTTTGGCGTCCACCCGAAAGGACGGACAGGTTGCTTATAGTTTCTACGTGAAGGGATGCGCTCACCTCGATTTCGATGTGCAAAGGCTGGTTTCGGCGCGTGAAGACGGCTTTGAATCCGTCGCCCTGGGAAGTTTTCTGCTCGATGATGAGGCCATCGGCGACGCGCTGGTGCAGGGCATAAAAAGGATATCGAAGGACTTGGTGGTTTCTTTCGATCCGAATGTCAGACCGGGCGTCATTTCAAACCGGAAGCAATGGCTGAATCGTTTTCAGGAAATTTCCGAGTCTTCCACGATCATAAAAGCCAGCGACGAAGATGTTTTTGCCGTCTGGGGCGCGGAGCGCACGGCGCGCGAGCAAGCCGAAATCTGGCTCGATCGGGGATGCGCCCTGGTCGTCATTACCTCCGGGAGCGAGGGCGCCCGGATATTTCATGCTTCCGGCGTGTTTTTTGTTCCGGCGCTCGCCACTCCCTTCGTTGACGCCATAGGCGCGGGCGACGCTTTCCACGCCGCGTTTCTCGCGGGACTTTCGCGCCGAAAGCTGGTTGGCGCCGAGAGCATTCGAAGGCTGGAATCCGACGCGCTCATCGGCATCGGACAGGAGGCGGCCGCCGCGGCGGCGATAACCTGTTCGCGGCCGGGCGCGAACCCTCCCACCTACGCGGAGCTTCTCGAGAAAATCAATGGTTTCAAAAACGGGTGAGGCTTGTTCCGATCCGGTGGCGTCGGATCGAGGTCCAATTCTGACATCGACCGGCGCGCATGGAGAACCGGCAAACGCCCGACTCTATTCCGCCGGCTGCGCGACCGGGTCGGCCTGCGCTTCGACGATCGGCAGGTTGACAAGCGCCGAGAGGACGCCGAGCGCGATCGAGAGCAGCCAGACCGGAAGATAGGAGCCCGTGCTTTCGCGAAAAAAACCGCCGAGCAGCACGCCCAGGAAGCCGCCGAGCTGGTGCGAGAAAAAGGCGAAGCCGTAGAGCATCGAAAGGTTTTTCGAGCCGAACATCAGTCCGATCAGCGAGGAGGTCGGCGGCACGGTCGAGAGCCATAACAGGCCGGTGACGGCGCCAAACAGCAGCGCCGAAGCCGGACTGGGAGGCAAGGCGATGAAAAGCGCGGTCGCCAGCGCGCGGGAGAAATAAATGGCGCTGAGAATATAGCGGCGCGGCATCCGCGAGCCGAGCCAGCCCGACAGCAGCGAACCGAAAATATTGAACACGCCGACCAGCGCGATGGCCCAGTAGCCGATTTGCGGCGAAAGCCCGCTTTCGACGATATAGCGCTGAAAATGCACGGTGATGAAGGCAAGTTGGAAGCCGCAGGTGAAAAAGCCCAGCACCAGCAGCACGTAGGACCTGTGCGCCAGCGCGCGCGCAAAAGTCGCGCCCTGTCCGCCCTGTTTGCTGAAGGCGGCAGGCGGGGTGGAGAGCGCCAGCGACAGCGGAACGATGGGCAGGATCAGCGCGGCGAAAATCATGCAGGCGGCTTCCCAGCCGAAATGCTCGATTAGCCCGCCGGCGAGGGGCGAGAAAAGGAACTGGCCGAACGAGCCGGCGGCGGTGGCGAGCCCGAAAGCCATGCTGTGCTTTTCCGGCGGCAGCAATTTGGCGAAGGCGCCGAGCACCAGATTGAACGAGGCGCCGGAAAGGCCGAAGCCGATCAGCACGCCCGCGCCGAGTTCGAAGCCGAGCGCCGATTGCGCCTGTCCCATCAGCGCCAGCCCGGCGGCATAGAGCGCGGCGCCGGCGATCAGCACGTATTTCGAGCCGAGCCGGTCGGCCAGCGCGCCGGCAAAAGGCTGGCCGACGCCCCACAGCAGATTTTGCGCGGCAAGAGCGATGGAAAAGCTGCCCGCGCCCCAGGAGCGCGAGGAAAAAACCGGCAATTGAAAGGCGCCCATCACCGAGCGCGGCCCGAATGACAACAACGCCACCAGACAGCCGGCGATGAGGATCGCGGCGGCGGGCATGGCGGTTTTTGCGGCGGTCGGTCGAGTCTCGGTCATAAGAATCGAGAAATTATCACGTTCGTCGCGCGCTCGTCCTTGCCCCGCTGCAAGGGCGTTTCGGCGAAAGCCCGCCGGCAGCGTGGGGCAGGGGAATTTCATCTGATCGTCGCATCCGATCGTGATATAGCTCCCCTGCTCCACGAGGATCGTCCATGGCCCTGCTTCGCCTGATTTTCGCCCCGCGTCACGCCCCCCTCCTGCTCAGCATCCTGTTGTTCGTCGCAACCCTGGTCGCCATCGCCCTTGACCATGACCGGGCTGGAATACTCGCCATTCCGCTGGCGATTTTCGGCGGCCTCAGCGCGCTCGGGCTGAGCGACCTCGTCCAGACGCGCCATTCGGTGTTGCGCAATTACCCGATCATGGCCCACCTGCGCTTCCTCATCGAGGAAGTCCGGCCGGAAATCCGGCAATATCTTTTTGAGAGCGAGACCGACGGCTCGCCGTTTTCCCGCGACCGCCGTGCTTTGGTCTATCAGCGCGCCAAGATGCAACTCGACAAGCGTCCCTTCGGCACGCAGCTCGCGGTCTATTCCGACGGGTTCGAATGGATGCTGCATTCGATGGCGCCGCGCCCCTTGGTCAAGTCGCCGTTCCGCATCGAAATCGGCGGACCGGATTGCACGCAGCCCTATTCGGCTTCGGTGTTGAACATTTCGGCGATGAGTTTCGGTGCGCTCAGCGCCAACGCCATCCGCGCGCTCAACGGCGGCGCCAAAGCCGGCGGCTTCGCCCATGACACCGGCGAGGGCGGCTTTTCGCCCTATCACGCCGAAAATGGCGGCGACGTCATCTGGGAGATCGGCTCCGGCTATTTCGGCTGTCGCACCCCGGAAGGCGCCTTTTCGCCGGAAAACTTCGCCGTCGTCGCGCGCAATCCGCAAATCAAAATGATCGAGATCAAGCTGAGCCAGGGCGCCAAGCCCGGCCATGGCGGCGTGTTGCCGGCGGCGAAAGTGACGCCGGAAATCGCCGCCATTCGCGGCGTGCCTTTGGGCCGCGACTGCGTTTCGCCGCCGAGCCACAGCGCCTTCTCAACGCCGCTGGAGCTCATCGGCTTCATCGGCCAATTGCGCGCGCTTTCCGGCGGCAAGCCGGTCGGCTTCAAGCTCTGCCTCGGCCAGCCGGTGGAGTTTCTGGCGATCTGCAAGGCCATGCTTTCGACCGGCGTGACCCCGGATTTCATCGTCGTCGATGGCAAGGAGGGCGGCACCGGCGCCGCGCCGCTCGAATTCATGGACCATCTCGGCACGCCGATGCGCGAGGGGCTGCATTTCGTCCATAACGCGCTGGTCGGCGCCGGCCTGCGCGACAAGATCAAGCTCGGCTGCTCGGGCAAGATACTGACCGCTTTCGACATGGCGCGCGCGATGGCGCTCGGCGCCGACTGGTGCAATTCCGCGCGCGGCTTCATGTTCGCCGTCGGCTGCATCCAGTCGCTGGCTTGCCACACCGACACCTGTCCGACCGGGGTGGCGACGCAAAATCCCTGGCGCGGCCGCGCCATCCATGTGCCGGACAAGGCCGAGCGCGTCGCCAATTTCCACGCCGCCACCCTGCACTGCCTCGCCGAACTGACGGCGGCGGCCGGTCTCGACCATCCCAACCAGTTCGAACTCGACCATTTCCGCCGCCGCGTTTCCGAAAACAGCATCGCCAGTTTCGCCGATCTGTTCCCGGTAATGGGGCGCAGTGAATTCTTGCGCGGCGCCGAGGATGCGCGGCTGCGCGTCATTTGGGACCGGGCCAGTCCCGACAGATTTTCGCCGCAGCGGCTCGATGAGCCTGCGGCGCTCGGTTGACCCTGCGACCCCTCACATATTGGGATAATTCGGTCCGCCGCCGCCTTCGGGGGCGGTCCAGGTGATGTTTTGCGCCGGGTCCTTGATGTCGCAGGTTTTGCAATGGACGCAATTCTGCGCATTGATGACGAAACGCGGATCGGCCTTTT
>NZ_CAIUXT010000026.1 GCF_903903185.1 uncultured Rhodoblastus sp. | reverse complement strand
GGGTCTTGGACATGGAAGTAACCTCCTCGTCCGACCACTCCCTCCCAGCGTCCCGCCCCTGCGGGCCATGAGAATACAACGTGCTCGCGGCGCTGAAGCTCCGAAACGCAGATACCGGCCGTTCCAAATGGCGGCCCGTAGCCCGCGCGCCGCAGGACGGCCCTTCCCCTATTCAAACCAAAATCCCGATTTTTCGTCGATCTCGCGGCCATCCCGATTGGCGCCAAGGTCGACACCATCGCTGCGCAAATCGTTTTGGTGAAATCAGCTTTATAGGCGACGGATCACGCCTGTTTGCGCGGCGTTCCGCCAGGTCAGAGCGGATCGCGGTCGCGAAGTTTGAGCCTTGGGCCGACGCCCGGACACCGGTAGAAAAGTTTATCGGTAGCGACCAACCGATCAAATTGCCGGCCGTCAGCCCCGCGCTGCTGCAATCGGCTGGCGCCGTCCCTGGCGACCGTTTATGGTCAGGCTATGATCTTGGATCCGCGCCTCGGAGACGCCGAAGACGACATCTCGAGCCCGAAGGCGCGCTCCCTGGCGGCTCTGGGCGTGCGCATGTTCGCCGAGATCAGCCCGATCAAGTTGCTGTTCGCGTTTGCAATCCTGGTGGTGGCTCCGGCCCTGACCCTCGGCCTCGCGCCGATCGTTGTCGGGGCCTGGTTCGCGACAGTGTCGCGGGTGGTTCAGACGGTGACCGGCCTCGGCTCGCTCGTCGCCATCGGCGGATCGCTGCTGCTGCTGCGCTATGCAAGGCTGCCCTTGTTCCGGATCCTCGAAAACAATTTCTGGTCACTGAATTCCATCCTCGTGCAACCCGGCTACGTGTTGTTTCGGGAAATCCTTCGCCAAGCCGTCGACCAGCGCATGCCCGATCGAGACGCCGTGGGCGAACGGGACCGCGTCCGGCGCCGCAATCACGTCATGTCGCTCAGCGCCGCGCTCCTCTTGTGCGCTGTCTGCGCAATGGTCGCCGTCGCCGTCTGGGGCGCCACGCGTTGGACCGGCGCGCCCGCCGATCTGTTGCGGCCGAGCCGGCTGCTTCTGCCGGCGCTCGCCAATGCTGTCGTGCTCGTCGCCGTTTATGCCGCCTTCGCCGCGCTGCTCGCCGGACTCGCCGACGCCGCCATGGATCCGGCGCGCGACATTGCTGCGTTTGATCTCCCGCGCGCAGACGTGCGCGTCTGGCGCGTCGCCCATCTGTCCGACGTCCACGTCGTCGGCGAGCAGTTCGGTTTTCGGATCGAGAGCGGACGCGACGGCGCCCGAGGCAACCGACGTTTCGAGGCGACGCTCGAACGCCTGGCGGCCCTTCATGCGGTCGAACCGATCGACATGATTCTCGTCACTGGCGACGTCACCGATGCCGGCCGTTCGACCGAATGGGCGGAATTCCTCGAACTGATAAAACTTTACCCAGCCCTCGCCGGTCTCCTCGCAGTGGCGCCGGGCAATCACGACGTCAACATCGTCGATCGCGCCAATCCGGCCCGCTTCGAACTGCCCTTCGGCGCTGGCAAGCGCCTGCGCAAGATCCGGGTTTTGTCGGCGCTCGATGCGATCCAGGGAGACCGGGTGCTGGTTGTCGGCGCCGGACCATCGCCGACGATGACGACCCTGCGCGAAAAGCTTGCGCCCCATCGCGCGCGGCTCGCCAAGGCGGCGGTCACCGGCGCCCGCAAAGGGAGCATGGAGTTTGACCGGCTGTGGACCGACTGCTTTCCCCAAATTCTGCCGCCGAGCGAAAAGGATGGCCTTGGGGTCCTGCTGCTCGACACCAACGCCGAGACCCATTTTTCCTTCACCAATGCGCTGGGGCTTCTGACGGGGCGTCAGGCTACCGCCATGGAAGCCGTTTTCCGGCGATGGCCGCACGCTTGTTGGATCGTCGCCCTTCATCATCATGTGGTCGAATATCCCGGTGAGACCATCCCGTTGTCGATGCGGATTGGCACCGCGTTGATCAACGGCAGTTGGATGGTCCGACAACTCAAGCGCCACGGCCATCGGCTGGTGGTGATGCACGGTCATCGCCATTTCGACTGGATCGGGCATTGCGGTCCAGTCCGGATCGTCTCGGCGCCGTCCTCGGTGATGAATGGTTCGAAGATCGAGGAGGGATATTTTCTTCTGCACCGCCTTCAATCCGCGGAGCGCCGGCTCGGTGTGCTGACGCCGGAGCGCATTTCGCTGGTAAATGCGAGCGCCGCACCGATGGCCCACGAAGTTTAATGGCTGTCGTTGGATCAACGCTGTGTCGGCTTTTGGGTCTTGGTTGTGTGAAAAGGGTCATGACGGCCCGATGAGCGGCCCCAGATATCGTACCGGGTGACTCTATATCTCGTGGGTAACCGTGGGGAAGGGCCGGAGAGTTATTCGAAGATGCCCTCCGAGGCCAGCCGGCAAGCCTGGGCCTCGTTTCCGCCCGTCGTTAGGCCATGGGCAATCGCGACGGCGGGAACCGGCTCTTTTGCGGCGTTCCCGATCAGGTCGGCGACTGTCACATCACGGACCCGAAAGCGCTCATTCCCGCTTGCTTTTCATCGTCCGCAGCCGCGCCGTCACCGGTCATTCCTGCGCCGGAGGGAATGCGTAATCGTGACCCTAAACGGACCGTGGCCAATATCTCCCGCTTCCCCAAGGAGCTGCACGAAGCGGTCGTTCGAGATTAACGCGCTTTATTCTTTGCGCCTGGTCGGCGCGACTTGCACCGAAAGAGAGACCGTCAACTGGACCTATCCGTCGAGCCCTGCTCGCCACGAAGGCGAAAATCGAGTCAATGACGAAACTCGGCCCGAAGGCCGCCGTCTGGTTGGCATCCTCCGACGATGGCGCCGCCGCCTTTCAGGCGATCGCCGCCGGGCTCTGTTTCGTCTTGCGGCGGCCAAGAAAGCCGAGGCCCGCGAGGCCGAGCAGCATCAGCGTCCAGGTCGAGGGTTCGGGGACGCCGCCCGAGACGGGAGGCGGAGACAACTCGGTTACCAGGAGCCCGCTCGGGGCGGCGCCGCCGCCAAATAGGTCGTTGCTGAAGAGAAAATTGACGCTGTAGGACTGGCCCGCCTTCGTGGCGAAACTCTGTGCATAGGTGTCGTAGGCGCCCGCGGCGGACGACCCGAAAACAAGAGCGGGAACCGACGTCCCGTCGTCGTAGGTGAACGTGTTCGTGAACAGGGGAGGGGCCGGCGTCAAGGTCCAGGACGCGCCGAGCAGATTGGCCCCGGCGCCGTTCAGAAAGACGCCGATGTTGGTGGTCTGCTCGAAATCCAGAATTTGATAGCCGCCGATCGAGATCGTGGTGAGCGGACCGGCGGCGGTGAAAGCAAGGGAATAGGCGGTGTCCGTCTGATCCGGCGGATCGGTCAGGTTGAGCAAGGTCGAAGCCCGCGCCTGCGGCGGCGCCAGCAACGCGCAGGCCAGGACGGCCGCCGCAAGGGATGTGGTCATTTTCATATTCATTGCCCCCAAGTCCATGTTTGAAGCCATTGTCGCCGGGATCTTCCTCAAGCGTGGAACGAGAATTCGTTGTGATAGGGCGCCCCGGGCTTTTCGAAAGCGGCGACCGATACGCCCGCCAGCGTCAGCGTCGCGCCCGAGGTCTGCGAGACGAAGCTGATGCTGCCGCCGGCCCCGGTATGCGCGTCCGAGAGCAAAGTCGCCCAGTCCGCGAAGTCGGATTTCGCCAGCGAGATCGTGTCGTTCGACGCGACGCCGCCATGCGTGGCGAATTCCGAGATCGTCGCCGTCTTGAAGCCGGCGCCGAAAACGAAGCTCTCGTTCAGGCCGCCGCCCTTGATCGTGCTCGTGGTCCCGCCGCCGATGTTGAAGACGAGGCCATTGCCGTAACCGACGTAGGAGCTGGAGCCGCTGGCGTTGGCGACATC
>NZ_CAIUXT010000025.1 GCF_903903185.1 uncultured Rhodoblastus sp. | reverse complement strand
CCGACATAGAGATTGAACAGGTCGGCGCCGATGAACAGCAAAATCAGCGCCGCCCAGATCCCCTGAAGCAGGATCCAGAAGGCGAAAGGCGCGCGGGCCTCGGCAGAGCCTTCCGGCGTCGCAAACGTGGCGCGCGCGTAAAATCCGGCGGCGGAGATGACCAGCGCCGCCGTGACCAGCATGACGCCGGACAGGCCATCGGCGCGCAGCGCGATGCCGAGCGGCGGCGCCAAACCGGCGACATTGTAGACGACGGGCGCGCCGGAGCGCCAGACCAGAAAGGCGATGGCGAGCGCCAGCGCCAGTCCGAGCGGGGCCAGGACGAGCGCCACCCGTTCGGCGAACCGCCCGCCGAGCACGAAGGACAGCAGCACGCCAATAACCGGCAGCAGGATGGCGAGCACGAGCAGAGGCCCGCCGTAGGTGGGTTCAAGCGCGGCGGCGGCTTCGATCATTTTCCCGCCCCTTCCTGTGTCGGGAGGCTGGCCGGGTTCTCCTCGTCGAGCAGGACCTGCCCGGTTTCCTCATGCAGCCGCAAAATCAGCGCCACGGCCAGCGCGCTGGCGGCAAAGGCCACGACAATGCCGGTGATGACCATCGCCTGCGGCACGGGATCGAAGGGAAAACCGGCGGCGGCGCCCTTTCGCGCGACAATGCCGAACACCAGGAACACGCCGCTGCCGATCAGGTTGAAGGCGAGAATCTTGCGCAACGGCTGCGGGTTGACGATCAGGCCATAAAGCCCGAGGCCGACCAGCGCGGCGCCGACCAGCCCGGCGAGGGTCGAAGGCGTCATGGCCGAAAACTCCGGCGGGGCGGGCCGGCGACCAGAACCGGCAGCGTCGCGGCGATGGTGAGCAGCATGAAGGCCTCGATGAACAGGATGATCGGCTTGGCGAAACCATCGGGATAGGCGAAGAAATAGCCGGCCATGCCGAGCCCCGCGAGGCCGGCGACGATGAACACCGCCGGTCCGGCGACCAGCGCCAGCCGCAGCCAGCGCGAATTGACCGGCGGCGGCTCGGAAACCCGCGCGATCATCACGATCATCCACATGGCCGCGAGAATCGCGCCGGCCTGAAAGGCGCCGCCGGGCGCGTCGGCGCCGACCCAGAAAATATGCACGCCGACGAGAATGCCGAGCGGGACCAGGGTCTGTTCGAGCAGCAGCAGCGCGCCTTGCGGATTGGCCCGGCCCAGCGGCGCCGGGGCGCCGCCCCAATAAAGGTCGGACGCGACCGACCAGACGCCGACCACTGCAAGCGCCAGCACGATCTTCTCCAGCATGGTGTCGAACGAGCGCCAGGCGATCAGCACGGCGGTGACCGGATTGCCGAGGCCGGTCGCGGCGAGGTGTTGGCGGGCCTCCGGCGCCAGCGTCGGCCCCGGGTCGGGCAGCGCCAGAATCACGCCCGCCAGCGCCGCCGCCGCGAGCAGGCTGAGCGCCGCCGCCGACAGCCGCAGCGACAGGGAAGGCTTCGCGGCGGCGCTGGCTTTGCCCGCGCCCTTGAGCCGCGCGCCGGAGGTGACGAGCAGGACGCCGGTGACGCCGCTGCCGATGGCCGCCTCGGTCAAGGCGACATCGGGCGCGAACAGCCTGATCCAGACGAGCGAAAGCAACAGGCCATAGGCGACATAGCCGACCACCGCGCCGAAAATTTCCCTGGCGGCGATGGTCCAGACGGCGACCGCCAGAACCAGCAGCGCGAGGCCGACGTCGAGGATCTGCAGCACGCTCATTCGTCGCCTCCCCTGCGCCGCAGGGCGCGGCCGATCAATTGCGCGCTGGCTGCGCCGGACAGCAGCACCAGCGCCCAGATCGCCACGAGTTTCAGCGCGTCGAGCAGACTTGCGACACGAGGCAGCAGTCCCAGCACCACCAGCCCGAGGCCGAGGTTATCGGCCTTGGACAAGGCGTGAAGCCGCGTCAGTGAATCGGGAAAGCGCAGCAATCCGACCGAGCCGGCGAAAAAGAAAAACGCGCCGGCGGCTATGGCGACAATGCTGAACAGGTCGAGCGCGACACTCATTTTCCGTCCGCCTCCCGGGCTTGCCCGTCATCCGCGCCGACGCTGTTGACGAAGGCCACCGAGGCGAAGGCCGCGAGCAATGCGAGGCCGAGCGCGACATCCGCGACGCCGGCGACGGGTGTCGCCGAGGCGATCAGCAGCAGCGCCGCGATGCCGCCCGTGCCGAGCAATTGCGCGGCCATCATCCGGTCGGCGTCGCCCGGTCCCCGCAGCACGCGAAACAGGCCGGCGGCGACGGTCAGCAGGATGAAGCCCGCGGCGCAGAGCAGAAATTCATTCATCGTGAAACGTCCGCATGAACAGGGTTTCCTGCGCCGCGAGATTCTTGGCGACCGGCTGCTTGATGTCGAGGCAATGGATCAGAACCGTGTCGCCGTCGATTTCGACCGGCAGCGAGCCGGGCGCGAGGCTCGCCAGCGCGCAAAAGGCGTCGCGGGCGGCGCCCGGCGGCAGACGCAGAGGCGCCGTGACGAAACCCGGATTGAGGTCCAGCTTGCGCCCCAGCGCGCGGCGCGCCACGTCGAAACCCGCCACTACCGAACCGCGCAAAAAATGCAGCGCGAGGGCGGCGAGGGCCCTGGGCCGAACCTGCGCGCCGGTCGGCGGCATCAGCGCGAGACTGGCCCATGTGGCGGCGGCGGCGGCCATCAGCCCGACCGGCAGATCGGCGGCCTTCCAGCCGGAAATCGCCAGCCAGAAAGCGAAAAACAAAGCGGCCCGGAAACCCGCCGCGCGGGCGCGGTTTGGCGTTTGGCCCGATTCGATCCCGCTCATCGCCGCTCCCTATCGCCGTTGTTTGCGCTGAACTTTCCGCTCCATCAGGCGAGCGCCTTGCGCCCGTCGCGTTCCTTGGCATGGAAGAAGATGACATAGAGCGCGGGCGTCACGATCAGTGTCAACAGGGTCGCGACGAACAGGCCGCCCATGATGGCGAAGGCCATCGGTCCCCAAAACACCGTCGGCGCGATCGGGATGAACCCGAGCACGGTGGAAATAGCCGTCAGCATGATCGGACGGAAGCGCGACACCGTCCCCTCGACGACGGCGTCCCAGACCCCACGCCCTTGCCGGCGCTCGGTCTCGATCTGCTCGATGAGAATGACCGCATTGCGCGCAATCATGCCCATCAGCGCCAATATGCCGAGGATCGCGACGAAGCCGAGCGGCCTGCCGGACAGCAGCAGCGCCCCGACAATGCCGATCAGCCCCATCGGCACGATGCACAGCACCAGAGCCAGCCGGCTGAAACTGTGCAATTGCGCCATCAGGAACAACAGCATCAGGAACAGCATCGCCGGGAGCATGGCGAACACCGAGGCCTGCGAAAGCGCGCTTTCCTCGACCGTGCCGCCGGTTACGATCGAAAAGCCCCTGGGCAGGTCGGCGCGAAGCTTTTCGATTTCCGGCGCCAGTTTCGCCACCGCGCCCTCGGGCGTCGCGCCCTCGGCGATGTCGGCGCGCACCGTCAGGGTAGGGACTCGGTCGCGCCGCCAGATCAGCGGAAATTCCTGGTCGAAATCGAACGTCGCGATCTGGCTCAGCGGCACGGTGCGGCCGTCGGGCAGCGGCAGTTGCAAGGCGCGCAGCGTCGAGAGCGAGACGCGCTGTTCGTCCTGCGCGCGGGCGATGACATCGACGAGGTAGATAGTGTCGCGGATTTGGGTGATCGGCGCGCCGGTCATCACGGTATTGAGATGCGCGGCCAGCGTTTCCGAACTCAGGCCAAGCAGCCGCGCCTGATCCTGGTCGATCTTGACCCGCATTTTGCGGGCGGGCTCCATCCAGTCATAGTTGATCCGCCGAAGCTGCGGGTCGGCGCCCATGGCCTGTCCAAGCCGAAGGGCGATTGCGCGCACCTGCTCGATATCGGGACCGCTGACGCGATATTGCACCGGCCAGCCGACCGGCGGCCCCAGTTCCAGCGGCGAAATGCGCGAGACGACGCTGGGCAGGTCCTCGGCCAGTTTGGTTTCCAGCAAGGCGTGCAGCCGATCCCGCGCGGCGACGTCCTTGGCGACGACGACCGACTGGCTGAAGAAATCATTGTTGAGCCGCACATCGAGCGGGAGGTAGAAGCGGATCGCGCCGCGTCCGACATAGGAGCTCCAGCTGGCGACGTCCGGATTATTCGCCAGCAGGCCATCGAGCTTGTCAGCCGCCCGCTCGGTGGCGAAAATCGAGGCGTTTTGCGGCAGGGTCAGATCGACGATGAGTTCGGGCCGGTCGGAGGCCGGAAAGAACTGGCGCGGCACCAGCGGCAGCGCCAGCAGAGAGGCGACGAAACAGGCGAGCGTCACGCCGACGGTCGCCCAGCGCCAGCGCATCGCGCCAACCAGAAGGGTGCGGAAGGCGCTCAGGATCCGGCTCGGCTTGGCGGGGGGCGCCGAGGGGTCCACATCGGGCTTTTTCAAAAGCCAGACCCCGAGCAGCGGGGCGAACAGCACGGCGACGAACCAGGACACGATCAGCGCGATCGAGACCACCGCGAAAATCGAAAAAGTATATTCGCCGGCCGAACTCTTGGCGAAGCCGATCGGCACGAAACCCGCCGCCGTGACGAAGGACCCGGTCAACATCGGAAAAGCCAGCGTATCGTAAGCGAAAGTCGCCGCCTTCTCCTT
Organism: uncultured Rhodoblastus sp.; assembly: GCF_903903185.1. Lineage (GTDB taxonomy): Bacteria > Pseudomonadota > Alphaproteobacteria > Rhizobiales > Beijerinckiaceae > Rhodoblastus. The sequence goes on along the minus strand of NZ_CAIUXT010000025.1, from coordinate 5,219 downwards.
GCTGTCGCCCGCCGCCATGCGCGAGGTCATGACATCGACCGTGGTCATGGCGTCGTCGACGAGCAGCCCCAGCGCGATGATCAGGGCGCCGAGCGAAATGCGCTGGAGATCGATGCCGAGCGCCTCCATGATCGGAAAAATGATCGCCATGGTCAGCGGAATCGACAAGGCGACCACCGCGCCGGGCCGGACGCCCAAACTCACGATGCTGACCGCCATGATGATGGCGATGGCCTGCCACAAGGATTCCATGAATTCGCCGATGGCGGTCTGCACCACCACCGGCTGGTCGGATACGAGTTGCGCATCGACGCCGAGCGGCAGGTCGGCGACGGCGCCGTCGATGGCGGTCTTGACATTGCGGCCGAGCCCCAGAATGTCGCCGCCGTCGCGCATGGCGATGGCGAGACCGATCGCCGGCTTGCCGTTGACGCGGAACATCGGCTGCGGCGGATCGGCCAGCGAGCGGCGCACCTGCGCAATGTCGCGCAGCCGGATCAGGCGTCCGTTGGACAGGAAATTGGCGTCGAGAATATCGTCCTCGGTGCGGAACGCCCCGGTAACGCGAATCACCAGCTTTTCGTCGCCGGTTTGCAGCGAACCGGAGGGGATAACCGAGTTCTGCGCCTGCAACGCCGCGATCAGGGCGGCGCGGTCGATGCCGAGGCCGGCGAGCACTTGCGTCGAGAATTCGACGAAAATCTGCTCGTCCTGGGCACCGAGAATCTCGATCTTCGAGACGTCCTTGACCTGCAGCAGCTTCGAGCGGATGTCCTCGACATAGTCGCGCAATTCGCGATGGGTGAAGCCGTCGGCGGTGAAGCCGTAGATCAGCCCGTAGGTGTCGCCGAAATCGTCGTTGAAGCCGGGACCGACGACGCCGGAGGGCAGGGTGCGGCGAATGTCGCCGATGTTCTTGCGCACCTGATACCAGATGTCGGGAACCTGGGCGGGGGGCGTCGCGCCTTTCAGGTTGACGAAGATGGTGGCGACGCCGGGACTGGTGTAGCTGCGCAGAAAATCGAGACTCTTGGTCTCCTGCAGCTTGCGCTCCAGCCGCTCCGTCACCTGCTGGAGCGTTTCGTCGAGGGTCGCGCCGGGCCAGGAGGCCTGCACGATCATGGTGCGGAAGGTGAAGGCCGGGTCTTCGCTGCGCCCGAGCCGATAATAGGAGGAGAGGCCGGCGGCGACAATGGCGAGCATCGCGAAGACGATGAAGGACCGGTGTTTGAGCGCCCAATCGGAAAGATTTGGGCCGATCATGAGCGCGCCTCGATCAGTCGGACTTTCTGGTCGGGATGCAGCGCCTGCACGCCCGCCGTGACGACGATCTCGCCGCCTTCGAGGCCGCCGGAAATCACCACCGTTCCCGGATCGAAGCGCAGCACTTCCACCGGGTGCAGCTTGACGGTCATGTTCGCCGGATCGACCAGCCATAGCGCGGGCGCGCCATTCAGCGCCGTCAGCGCGGTCGCCGGAACGGCGATGCCGATCGCCGATTCCATGTCCATCCGCCCGGTGACCACGGCGCCGAGCCGCATCGCCGCCGGGGGATCGTTGACGCTGACCCGCACCTTGAAGGTCCTCGTGATCGGGTCGGCCTGCGGATCGACCTGCCGCACATGGCCCCGCGCGGTGACGGTAGGATCGTCGGTGAGCGAGACGACGATCACGGCGTCGGAGGGCGCCGAGCGAATCACCTGCGCCGGCACGGCGAACACAGCGTCCCAGCCGGAATCGCGCGCCACCTGGAACACCATCTGCCCGGCCTGCACGACCTCGCCCGATTCGGCGCGCCGCGCGGTGATCGTGCCGGCGACATCGGACCTGAGTTCGGTATAGCTGACCCGGTCCTCGGCGATGTGCAGCTGAGCCTTGGCGTCGTCCACCTGCGCCCGCGACGTGCGCAAGGCCTGCTCCGCCTGGTCGAACAGGACCCGCGTGGTGAATCCCCGGTTCAGCAGCGTCTGCTGCCGCTCGAAATTATTGCTGTCCTGCGCCAGCCGGCCCTCGGCGGCAGACAGCGCGGCGCGCGCCGAACGCAATCCGTTCAACTCGTTCTGCGGATCGAGTTTCGCCAGCACCTGGTTGGGGGTGACGCGGTTGCCGACATCGGCCTTTCGTTCGATGATCCGGCCGCCGATGCGAAAGGCGAGGGCCACCTCTTTCTCGGCCAGAATCTGGCCGGTCAGAACGACGGATTGGCCCAACTCGCTTTTTTCGGCGATTACGGTGCGGACCGGACGCGGCGGCGGCGCCTCAGCGGCTTTTTCGGACTTGCAGCCGGCCATGGCCAAAGCAAGCGCCAGCAGGACGGGAAGCATCGGCGCCCGGGCGCGCCCCGATACGGGTTCGAGTTTGGTCGAAGACAAGGCATTCCCTCAATTTCGTCGACAAGGCCCATAAAGGACATGAGCCCGCAATGGAAGGGGTCCGCGATCGATATTGATACTATGGCGGCGCCTGGCGCGATGATCAACGCCAAAAAAAACCTCCCGTCGAGCGTAGAGATCGCAGTTTTATCCTGTGACGCCGAAGCGTCGGCGCCGCCTTCCTCATCTGGCTCTGGTCAGGGTGACGAGCGGCGCGCCCGAGGCGTCGAGCAACGTGAGGGTTGCGCCCTTCTTGAAATTCTTTTCAACGCGCCAGGAGCGCACGGCGTCGAGCGCGGCAAGATATTTCGCCTCCAGATCGGCGACCGGCCTGAAGCAGGCGCGCCGTGTCGCCGCCATCGGGCCGAATCTTATCCGCGCCCCGTCGATCTCGGGCTTGCCGAGGATGCGATTGCAGCCCACCGTCGAACTGACGCGGCCATCCTCGAGGATAACGAATTGCGTTTGCGCGGGATCGACGGGCGGCGCGGACGAGATCGACTTTATCCGCCAGGAGCCAACGAAACCCTCGCCGGCGAAGGCCGGCTCGGTCAGGCCGGACCCCAGAGAAATCATTAAAGCAATCAGGGCCTTGCGCATTCATTGCTCCATGCAGCAGGCATTATTGTCGTTTTTTTCCGACGCTTTGCTCCCACGACAGGCGTGGCCTATGATCCCGTCGATCTCGATTAGGACAACGACTTTTTGATGGCAAAAATGGCGAAGGCCCCACTTAAACGCCTTCGTCGCCGAGCTTCGACCACGCATTGGCGCCAGGCATTTCGAAAGTCGCTGGCTTTCCTCGCAAGGCGCGTTGTGCTACATGCCCGAACCTAAGATTGGCGGGTTTCAAATTGAACGCCGATTGGCCGATTCGTTCAACAAAGGCGGTCTGAATCGGATAAATAAGTTTAATGCTGCAGGAGTCAAAATGAAAGCGGTTCTTTTGGCGGGCGGCCTCGGCACAAGGTTTGCTGAAGAAACCGACATCAAGCCGAAGCCAATGATTGAAATTGGGGGCAAGCCTATCATCTGGCATGTCATGAAAATTTATTCTGCGCATGGAATTAACGATTTTATTATTTGTCTTGGATATAAAGGATATGTAATAAAAGAGTATTTCAAGAACTATTTTCTTCATATGTCAAATGTAACGTTTGACTTAGAAAAAAACTCCATGGAGGTGCATGATGTCGCGGTTGAGCCATGGCGAGTAACTCTTGTGGAGACCGGAGAAGCGACGATGATCGGCGGTCGCATCAAACGTATTCTACCCTATCTCGGTGACGACAAGGAGTTTTGTTTGACTTATGGAGATGGTGTCGGCGACATCGACATCGGAGCGCTCATTAACTTGCATCGTAAGGAAGGTCGTCTGGCCACCGTGACGGCGACACAGCCGCCAGGCCGTTTCGGCGCCATCGATTACGAGGGCAACCGCGTTACCGGATTTCTCGAAAAGCCGGTCGGAGACGGCGGCTGGATCAATGGCGGCTTTTTCGTTCTCTCGCCCGCAGTTGGAAAATATATTGAAGGCGACGCGACTGTCTGGGAACAGGAGCCGATGAGCCGTCTTGCCGCTGAAGGCAATCTCGGCGTGCATTTCCATAAAGGCTTCTGGCAGCCGATGGATACGTTACGTGACAAGCGCCAGCTCGAGGATCTTTGGGGCTCGGGCAAGGCGCCCTGGAAAATCTGGTGAGACGGGACGGAGAGATATGCGTATTTTGATCACTGGAAATATGGGTTATGTCGGTCCCGTTCTCACGCGATTTCTGCGCCAAACGGAGCCAGGCAGAGAACTAATCGGTTTCGATTCTAGCTTTTTCGGGCATTGCCTGACGAATGCCAGTGCGCTGCCGGAACATTTGCTCGACCGGCAAATTTTTGGCGACATCCGCGACTTTCCTCCGGATGCGTTGAACGGCGTCGACGCCGTCGTCCATCTGAGCGCCGTGTCCAACGATCCGATGGGCAACAAGTTCGAAAGCGTCACGCATGAAATTAATCAGGCGGCCGGAGTTCGGCTGGCGGAAGCGGCGTCTCTGCGCGGCGTAAAGAATTTCGTCTTTGCATCGAGCTGCAGCATGTACGGATACGCAGAAGGTGGCGCGCGGTCCGAACAGGATCCTACCAATCCGCTCACCGCTTATGCGCGCTCGAAAATAGGTTCGGAAAAGGCGTTTCTGGAATCCGATCTAGGAGGCATGACCGTTACGTCGCTTCGCTTCGCCACGGCCTGCGGCATGTCCGATCGTCTGCGCCTTGATCTGGTGCTGAACGATTTTGTCGCCTGTGCGATTGCATCGGAAGAAATCACGGTATTGAGCGATGGCACGCCCTGGCGTCCGCTGATCGACGTGGAAGACATGGCCAGGGCGATCGACTGGGCAATCCATCGCGATCCATCCAACGGCGGCAGGTTCCTTGCAATCAACGCCGGTCGCGACGAGGGCAATTACCAAGTATCGCAATTGGCCGATGCCGTTGCACGCCACCTCCGGGGCGTCAAGGTATCCATCAACACGAGCGCGCCACCGGACAAGCGCTCCTACAAGGTGGATTTCGCCCTCTTCAAGTCCTTGGCGCCGGGGTTCATTCCTCAGGTGTCTCTCGATCAATCGATAGAACGACTCATTTCCGGTCTTCGCGGTATGGGCTTTGCCGACAAGGATTTCCGCAATTCTCCCTATATGCGACTAAAAACCCTAGCAGCCTGTCGGACTTAGCGAAGAGCGGGCGATAGGATAGGATCGTTTCGTTGATTCTCGCCCCATGACGGTCGTTCCGATGGACAACTTCCGCAATTTTGATCGGCAAACCGGTTTTCTGCTGCCGCCGTCGGTT
>NZ_CAIUXT010000024.1 GCF_903903185.1 uncultured Rhodoblastus sp. | reverse complement strand
TCGGGATCGGGCAAAAAGGTTCCGCATGGTTTCTCCTCGATCGCATCTTGTCGCGCTTGGGGAATCGCTCGCATAACGCAACGCGGGAGCAACCAAACGGCGCGATCCTCGCCGAGCAACGGATTCGCGTTTCGGAGGCGGTTGCCCCGATCGCGCATCGATGGCGCCGCGGGCGAAGCTGGCCGCCGCGGACAATGGGTAATTTCCGAGCCTGCCGCGCCAGCGTAAATATCTTGTATTATACTAAATGAGCTTAAGCATGACGCCATATTGTCTCCCTCCAGAAAAAACACTTTCTGAGAAGAATGATAATAACGCTTTTTTCTGTGGATTCATTCGGCCACTAGAGATGGCCCCCTTACTCCACAGACGAATTGTCAAGCCATGCTGTTCCAGATTTTGATGGAGATGTTTTATGTCGATACGGCTGCAAATCTCGATTCTCATCTACACAATGGTTCAGGCGGTCCTGTTTGGCGTCGGGACAGTGCTGGTGCTGGCGACGCCCTTGTCGGCGCTGGCGATGAATCTGATGCCCTGGGTCATCGGCGTCAGCGCAGTTTTGTCCGTGCCGCTCTCGTGGATGCTTGCTCCGCGTCTGCGGGCGCGATTCCTGCGCCAGACCGCGCGGTCGTCGCTCCCGGCCGAATAAACCGATTTCCAAACAATGGCGCCCGACCCAACCATCCGCGTCGAAGCGGACATTCCGATCTCGACGGCCTTTGGCGTCGCCAATCTTAGGCGCTTTGAAGCAGGCGCTACCGCTGTTTCGGCAAAGACGCGGATCGCCGAATAATCAAAAAAAGTGCGGACGAATCCGCGACTAGAAAACTATTCCCGTCACGGCTGTTCAATGCCGGCCGACCCAACCTCACAGGCGCTGATATGAAGATATTGATGGTTCTGACCTCACACGACAAACTCGGCGAAACCGGAAAGAAGACAGGGTTCTGGCTGGAGGAGTTCGCCGCTCCCTATTACGTGTTCAAGGATGCGGGCGCCGATGTAACCCTCGCCTCGCCCCTTGGCGGGCGGCCGCCGGAAGACCCGAGAAGCAATTCGCCGGATTCGCAGACCGACGCCACGCGGCGTTTCAGCAAGGATGCGGCAGGCCAGGCCGCCCTGGCGCGGACGTTAAAGCTGAGCGAAGTCTCCGCAAAAAATTTCGACGCCGTGTTTTATCCTGGCGGTCATGGCCCGCTCTGGGATCTCGCCGAAGACAAGACCTCCATCGCCCTGATCGAAGCCATGCTGGAAAACGGCAAGCCGGTCGCCGCCGTTTGCCATGCGCCAGCCGCCCTGCGCTATGTCAAGACGCCACAGGGGCTATCCGTCGTGGCGGGCAAGAAAATCACCGGCTTCTCCGACAGCGAGGAGCAGGCCGCCGGGCTGACCCATATCGTTCCGTTTCTGGTCGAGGACATGCTGGTCGCCAACGGCGGCCTGTATTCGAGCGGCGGCGACTGGCAGACTCATGTCGTCACCGACGGGCTGCTGATCACCGGGCAGAATCCTGCTTCATCGGAACTGGCGGCAAAGACCTTGCTCGAAAAACTGCGCGCCGAACCGCTCGTCAGGGAGTCGGCCTGAAAGGAAACATCGCCGCGCCGCGCCGGGACCGCAAGCTGTTTTTCGAGTTCGGCCCGCAATCGGATTTGCGCCCCGATCGTGCGTTCGCAATTGGCGGCGGCCGAGCCTGTCAAAGTCGACGAGCGCCACGACGCGCATTCCATATATTTTACAGAATGGTTTGGGCGCTTCGGTACGGGCGTTCGTCGCCTGAAAGCCGGCAGACTAAGCTGCTCGCGCTACGGCCGTCAGAGCCAGCTCTCGCCGGTAGCGCTCGAAACAACGGCGCCCGCACTCGAGCCTCATCAGCGCGCCTTCAGCAATGGCTTGAGCGACATGCGGCGTCTGCGCCACCAGCGGTTGGATCACTTCCGCGTTCCAGGCCAGGGAATGTTTCACGTCGAGGATCGAATGCAGGTCGAAATAGTGCCGGTCGCCCGAGGAAACGCCAAGGCGCTTCAGGCCGGCGGCAACAGCTTCCGCACGCGCAGGGGCCGTCATTTCGATGGCGCCCAGCGCGCCGATGGAATGATACGCATACCGACGATTGGACGCGAGACCTGCCATGGTGTTGGCGAGCGCAAGGGATTCCCATACGGTCGAGTCGATTCGCGGACAAAGTTCGAGCCTCTTGGCGAGCGTCTCGAGCAAGGGGCCATGCATGCCCTTTTGTGCGCCGCGACCCATTTCATCCCAATAATTTCGCGCGAGCTCAAGCTTCGGCCTGGCGGGAAAACGAACCTGGGTCAGGGCTGTAAGATCCTCGAAACCAGCTTCTCCAGCGATTTCCTGAGTCAGGAACCACTTCATCTGGTCCAGGGTGGCTTCGCGCGCCAGCCACGGGAACAACGGATCGTTTTGACCGGGGCCGTCTTCGCTGAGAGCCTCGAACCAGGCGATGAATCCCGACGCCGAGCATGGCGCGGTTTTCGCCCTGGGCATGGCGCGCAGTCGCTCACTTTCCAGAAAGTCGCCTTCGACGATCGCGTCGTCGCACGCGGAAACAATTTCGCCCGACCAATTTTCAGACGGGAGCGACGGCGCGAATCTTCGGGCGTTGAACGCCGCCAGTCGTCGATGGAGTTCATCGGCCCCGAACGGGGAGCATTTCGGCGATAGGATATCGGTGCTCATGACAATCCCCGGGCGTTCACGGTAAGCGCGACGATGGCGATGCGATCGACATCGCCGTAGGCGTCGGTGTCCAACTCTTCGCCGAACACATCCGGGTCGAGTTCCTCGTATGAAAACGTCGTGTTACACTTTCCGAGGAAATCGAGACACGCGGTCTTGAAATCATCGCGTCCGTCCCTGATCGCCGATCCGGTATATAAAATCAGGGCGCCGTTGGCGGATAGTCGCGGAACCGCCTGTTTCAGGACGCCGAGCGACAGGCCCTCGCCGTAGTTTCCTCCGCCGTGCCGATAGGCGCGCATCCGCGGATCGATGAGATAGGGCGGATTGGAAACGATCAGGTCGAAATCGCCGCCAATATTGCGGAGGATATCGCTGCGCGCCGCCTCCACGTTGGAAACGCCATTGATTGCGGCGTTGATTCTCGCAAAATGCAGCGCGGTTTCGTTGACGTCCAGATTGGTGACCGACGTCGAAGGGCGAGCACGTGCGATGACGATCCCGCCCGGACCTGCGCCGCATCCGATATCCACGGCGCGCTTTGGCGGCTCTTCGAATGCGGCGAGCCGCCGATGGATCAGGTTCACAAATCTGACGGTGTCGGGCCCGAAGAAAACGGAGTCGGCCGCAGTGCTGGGATAAGCCGAGTGGACAAACAGCAAATCTCCGATACTGGAGAACCGCACCGATGAGCGGTAAAGCGCTCCCTCGGTTTCCAGAATGTTCGCCTGCCGCATCGCGGATATCGTATCGCCCGAAATCGCCTCCGGCCCAAAAGGGCGGCTCCAACCGAAAACGCCAACCAGATCGGATGCGTAGGCGTTTTCAACGCGCGCGTTGACGCGCGCCTGCGTCGCAGGGGTAACGGTCGAGAAGGCGTAGCCGCCCGCTCGGAGCGTCCGGGCCAGGCGAACCAACGCGTCCTCACGGAGGGGCGAGCCCACGCCGTCGCCTAATACGGCCCCGGTCGCTAGCATTGAAAACCTCGCGGGTGAATTATTCAACCATGTTAACCCTGATTTTAGTCAAAGGTTCCGCACGATGGGTGGCTGATCGGGATAAATAATCGCGACGCGCAGGAAAATTAATCCCGCGCATTGATAACGCCTTAACCGATGTTAGACAAGGCTTCCATTTACCGTAAAGCTTCAATAAAAAACTCAGTTACATAATTTATGGAAAAAATTTGCGACCTGCCTGAGGCTCATTTTTAATTCATTGCAACGATAGATGGTCTCATGCCTTCAGTGACGCGTCGCTTGAAGCAATTCCCCGCAAGCTGGCTGGGTGGATCAACGGGAGCGATTGGGCCGCAGCCGACATGATTGCCCCTCGTCGCTGAATATCAGCTTTCCGCTGCTGATCGAAGCGCGGGGAAAATTCGGGAACGACGGCTTCGGTTCACTTTTTCCCGTTCATCGTTGTTTTCCGACGACTGCTGACTCCTCGAAACCGGGCAAAGCAATTATATTTTTGGTTCTCAACGTCGAACGATGCGCAGGTCCGTCTCTCGTTGACGCGGCGACGTTTGAAATCATCGAAGCCAACCGGGAGAAGCTCAGGGATGTCTCTGACCGAATCCCGGATCATTGTCCTGACAACCGCGGAACGCCGCGCCGGCCAAAAGAACTTCCGCAAGGGCGTCGGGGGGCGGTGGCGCGCTTTGCGCCTATTTCGCGGGTTGGAATATCCG
>NZ_CAIUXT010000023.1 GCF_903903185.1 uncultured Rhodoblastus sp. | reverse complement strand
TGCTGGATCGCCGGGGCTTTCGCGCCGGCCTCGCCGACCTCGACGCCGACCAGCGCCTGTTCCAGAGGCCCCGGCGCGCCCGCCCCATCGCGCGGCGAAAAATTCCAGGTTGTCGGCGCGATGATCTGATAACGCTGGATCACGCCCTTTTCGACGCTCGCCCAATGTCCAAGCGCGCCGCGCGCCGCCTCGACCATTCCCGAGACCTGCCCCGAGACGGGCTCCGGAGGCGTCTCGCAAAAAGCCTCGTCGAGCCTCAGCGCCCGCGCCCAAATTTCCGCTGCGACCGTCAGCCGCGCGATTTCCATTAACCGCGCCACAACCCGAACAAAAACATTCGTCCCGCCCTGCTCCGCGACCAGCGCCCGGACCAGAGCGTCGCCATCGACCGCCTGGCGCGCCGCCGCCCCGGTCTCGGCCGGTTCGCCGCCGAGGCGCGGCGCCTTGGCCCAGGAATAGGCGCCTTTCCGTTCGGCGTCGGGCGCCGTCAGCGCCAGGGCCGGATCGGTCGAATTTTCCGCGAAAAAAGAACAAGCGACGTCCTCGGCGACGCCGTTTTCGGGCAAGGGCCGCCGCTCCAGCTGGCGCGGGTCGAAGACGCCGGGCGCGAACAATGGACCGCCCGCCGCGTGATAGGCGCCGAAACTCAGCAGGGGCAGCGCGGAGCGTCCCAACAGGTCCAGGCGCAAATTCTGCCCGAGCCGCAGGAAGGCCGCGAAATCGCCCGGCCCTTGAGAAAATTCCACCAGACCGGCGGGAGTGGCGATGGCCAGCACTTTTTCCAACGGCGCGGCGAACAGGGTCCTTTCGAGAAAGGCGCGGAAATCGCCAAGAATCGCCAGCAGACGCATTTTCTCGCCGAGATCGAGCGCGCGGGTGACGCCGCCCGGCTGGATCGCCAGCGAATGCGGCCATTTGCCCGCGATCAGCCCCATGACGTGCAACAAACGCGCCCGCGCCGGCAAGACATCGGGCGCCGCCGCGCCGGAAACCGCCTTGAACCGCGCCTCCACCGCCGGAAACCAGTTTTCGCGCGCGTAAGGGCTCCGGGCGAAATCCGGCATGAAAAACAGATAGAAATGGGTCAGATGGTCGGCGATGTTTTCCGCCGCATGGGCGATATTGGCCGCGCGTTCGCCATTGGGCGGCGGCTTTACCCCCGTCAGCGCGCGCAAAACCGCCGCCGCCGCCATGCTCTGGGACAGCGAGCAGATGCCGCAGATGCGCGGCGCGATGGTCAGGGCGTCGGCGGCGGGACGCCCAACCAGGATCTGCTCGAATCCGCGATAGAGCGGCGTCGCGACTCGAGCCGTCGCGACGCGCCCGGCCTCGATGTCGAGGGTCAGCTCCAGGTCGCCTTCGACGCGATTGAACGGTCCGACAACAATCCGGCTCATTTATATCTGCTCATTTAGGCCTCTTGGGATTCTCGACGATGCGGTCGGCCTCGGCGTTTTTGCGCACCCGTTCGGGCGTTGCGGATTTCGACAAGGCGGCGAGCGTCATGAACCAGGCTTTTGGCATGTCGAGCGGCAGGCCCACCGGGATGCCGGCGATTTTCGGCGTGACGTGATGATTTCGCAAATCCTGAAAATTCGGCGAGGTGCAGGAAATGCAGGCATAGCCCGCATGGGTGCAGGAGCCGCCGCCGTTCCACGCGCGCTGGTTGCAGTCGCCGATCGCCTGCGTCGCCTTGCAGCCGAGATGCTCCATCAGGCAGCCACGTTCCGACAGCGTCCGGGCGCTGGCCTTGAATTCGTAATATTCATTGCGCGAACAGCCGTGATGGGCGAGATGGCCGGCGAAAAATTTCGGTCTGCCCAGCGCGTCGAGATCGCCCGAAGTCAGGTCGCCGCTCGCCAGCGCCGCAAGCGTCTCCATGATCCAGCCCGGATGCGGCGCGCAGCCGGCGATATTGATCACGGGGAGATTTTTGCGCGAGCGATAATCGCTCCCCAGCGCCCCGCCCGCCTCGGCGCCGCTGTAATGCAGCCCGCAAGCATCGGTCGGGTTCGGACCGCCGGCGGGAATGCCGCCATAGGCCGCACAGCTCCCCACCGCCACGCAATAATCCGCCAGAGCGGCGAAGCTGCGGGAAAAATCGAGCAAAGTCCGGTCGGTTCCCGACAGCCGGTTGAACTTGCCGGTTCCATTCGGCCCGCGCAAAATCGAGCCCTCGACGCATAATATGTCGAGCTTGTCCGCGCCGCTCTCGACGCGCGACAGGATCTCGAGCGCTTCCGCGCCGGTCTCCTCGCTGACGCTGGGATGCCACAGCAGATTGAGGCCGAAGTTTTTCAGTTCCTCGAACCAGCCCGAGGCGCCCTGTTCGAGCGCCGCCATGGTGCAGCCGCCGCAGGAGCCGGCCTGAAGCCAGAGCAGATTGATCGGACGCGAAACACTCATGCCATGATTTGTCGCCGGGTTCGCGCGTAAATTCAATGGCCCGGAAGGAGAGGGCGCGGCGGCCTCGACATCGCGGTCTTGGCGTCCGACCGGCAAAGCTTCGCGCGCGACGCCGAAACGTCGATCCCGATTGCAACACTGAGTGTTTTCCGATTCTGCCGGCCTGAAATTCCGTCGCGCTAGACTGCGGTAGTGCGCGGTGTCGCAACTGCTGCCGGATTCAAGACCTTGACCGCTGATTCTGCATTCGGTCGAGGAACCCGCGCCTTGTCCGGCAAGCTTTCGGCCTTGACCCGACCGGTCTGACATTTGGCCTTGCTTTTATCCGGCGAGTCACGGTTCCCAATGACAGGTTCAGCGACAAAGTCCAAAAGGGCGCCCGCGCACAGCTTGCGCGCGGCTTCGAGACGACGGCTCGCCACGGTCGGCGCTGCCGCCTTCATGCTGTGCGTCTGCGGATTTTCCGCACGTGCAGGAAACGTCTCCGCATCCTCGCGGCCATTGACCGCCGCCCGAAAATCAGACGCCGTCGTTCCGACGCCCCCACCAAGGCCTCCGGAATTTTTCCCTCCGCCGTCCCTCGTGACGCCCCCGCAAGCGGCCGCGCCTTTTTTTGACGATGCTTGCGCGCGCGCGATGGCCAGCGGACGCTTCGTCGCGGTCCGGGTCGCGCCTGTGGTCGGGCCGGATACATGCGGGATAAAAGCCCCATTGAAGCTCAGCGCCATTCTCCTTGCCGACGGCGCCCGGGTTCCCATGGCGCCGGAAGCGCTGCTGGCTTGCGACTTCGCGGAGGTCTTTGCCGACTGGGTGCGCGAGGACGTCGCGCCGCTCGCGCGGGTCGCCGGCGGCGGTCTGGTCAAAATAATCGGGTCCAATGGCTATGAGTGCCGGGGCCGCAACCGCGTTCCCGGCGCCGTCCTCAGCGAACATGCCCTCGGCGACGCTCTGGATTTGCTGGGCTTCACGCTCCATGACGGTCGGACGCTGACGATCGCCAACGCCCAGGGCGATCCCGATTTCATGACGCGGATCCGCGATACCAGCTGTGCGCGTTTCACCACCGTGTTGGGGCCGGGCGCCGACCCCTCCCACGAAAATCACCTGCACATCGATCTCAAGGCGCGGCGCAACGGCTACCGCATCTGCCAGTGGAATCGAAAATAGCAAATGCGAATGGCCAGCATGGCGAAGCCATGGGACGAATTGCGTTCAACGCTGCCGTTTTCCCGGATGATTGTTTCCGCCGCACTGGCAGGAGTGGCAGGGCTCGAACCTGCGACACCCGGTTTTGGAGACCGGGGTTTATGCCAGACAGAGAAAGACACAACCGGACAACGGCGCTGTGCATACTCCATATTTTCCCTTGCTTTTCGCCTGTTGTCCCGTATTGTCTAAGTCACAGGGTAACGGTCCAAGACAGGAACATTTTGTTACCCCGTAATCCATCGGGGTAACGGCCCCGTTCGATATTCACCGCTCCAACAGCAGCGAAATCGGGACCGCTGCTCTCCAGTTCCGGGGTAACAGTCCCGCCTTCGGGGTAACAAAGACGCCATGGCAAAGCCCTTAACTAACCTCGCAATCGAGGCTTTGAAGCCGGGTGCTACCCGGCGCGAAATTCCAGACGGGAAAGTCGGCGGCCTCTATTACGTGCTGCAACCGTCCGGCGCGACGTCCTGGGCGCTCCGCTATCGTCACCTTGGCAAGCCGTGCAAGCTCACCATTGGCGGCGGCGCCATTTCCCTGCCCGACGCCCGCGATTTGGCGCGCGAGGCCTTGGGCAAGGTCGCGCGTGGCGAAAACCCCGCCGCTTCCAAAGTCGCCGAAAAGCAGGCCGCCAAGGTAGCGGACAAGCCCGCTGGCGATCTGGTCGAAAAAGTCGTGGCCTCTTTTTTGGACCGATACGCCAAGCGGCAATGCAAGGCGACGACGTTCGTTGAGTATAAACGCATCCTCGAAAAGAATGTTGTCTCCGCTTGGCGCGGGCGCCGCCTCGGCGAGGTGACGCGCGCCGACGTTCACGAATTGCTGGACGGGATTATTGATCGCGGCGCCGCCGTTCAAGCGAATCGGACCTTTGCCGCGCTGCGAACCATGTCCAATTGGGCGCTTGAACGCGGCGTCATTGACCGCAACCCTTGCAACGGCTTGAAGGCTCCGACGCAAGAAACGTCGCGTGAGCGGGTCTTGACAGATGAAGAAATCCGGCTCGCATGGCTTGCTTTCGAAAAAGTCGGCTGGCCCTTCGGTCGCCTTGGTCAAATGCTTCTGCTGACGGGCGCGCGGCGCGATGAAATCGCCGAGGCGAAATGGTCCGAATTCGACGCCGATCAGAAATTATTGATTCTGCCGCCCGCGCGCATGAAGGCCAAGGATGCGTTTGAAATCCCGTTGACCGATAAGGCGTTGGAAATCATCGCGGCCCTGCCGAAGATCGCCGCCAAAAACAAAGAGCCGGAATTCTTGTTCACGACAAGCGGCGAGCGGCCCGTCTCCGGTTTTTCCAAGGGCAAGGCGCATATCGATCGCATCATGGCCGAACTTGTCCGAACCGAACAAGGCGACGAGGCGCAGGAGATTCCTCATTGGGTGTTTCACGATCTGCGGCGGACGGTCGCGACCAATCTGCAAAAGCTCGGCATCCGGCTTGAAGTCACCGAGGCGGTTCTAGGTCACGTCTCCGGCTCGCGCTCCGGCATTGTCGGGATTTACCAGCGGCATAAGTTCGCGGACGAAAAGAAGGCGGCGCTTGAGGCATGGGCGCGGCGGCTGGACGCCATCGTGAGCGGCAAGCCTGCGGCGAACGTTGTCGAACTGGCCAGCGCGAGGACTTGAGCGATGACGTCCCGACGAGGAAATAAATCGAGCTACGCCAAGGCGGCGACCGGGGTCGATTTACTTAGCTTCAACGATGAGCAACTTGCGCTTGCTTGGGCGGCGGCGAGGCGACGCGATCCAATGGACGGGCATTACGACAATCTCAGGCGAGACAAAACCCTGGACGAATCAGTCAATTGCCGTGATCTGATCAATGCACTCGGCTTTCTCCACGAAGCAACCAAGGACGTTCGATTTCAGGACGCAGTCACCGCATTGGACCAATTTGGATTTACCAAAGGCGCTGTCAGACAAAGCGTATTGGCAAAATTGCGCGACGACGGCTTTATGCCAGCGGCATTTGGGATTGGCGCATTCAAGATGCACGCTTGGGTAAAAAAAGAGGGGATGCCAAAGACTCGCGCGGCTCGATTGGTTGCCGCTCAGTATGGGCTTCCTTGTAAGGATAACGACGCTGTTAGATGTTACAACCAAGCATATGCCGAATATATGTCCGAACTAACGAAGCGTGTGCAATACAATTGCAACGCTGCTCTTAATTCCGATTTTGCACCAGTTTACGATGACGGGCTTTCTCCGAACGATAAATCCGAGCTAGAGACGCTATATAAAGAAAAAGTCGAGCCGTTAATCGCGGCTGTCGTCCGCGAATTCAAGTCCGTGACTAAAGACTTGCAGGAGAAATATCGCATTCTGAGCGAAAAGATCGCCCGCGAAAAAGCTGCGGAAACTTTCTGAGGTTTTCCGCAAGCAGCAAAACAAGCTTGCCGTCATTCCTATCATCAAGTCCTTTCAAGACGAGGTGAGAAATGACTAATGAGCCAGATTTTCCCCTTCCGATCCGTATGCGGGGCCGCCTGTTTTGGCGCCGCAGCGAGCTTGAACTTTACAAGCGTCAGTTAATAGCCGCCGTTGGTGGCGTCGCCGATCCGCAATCCCTTTCCGACCAGATCGAAACTTTCGTCCCTGCCGAACAGGTGGCGCGCGAGTTTGGCTTTGGCCGCCGCACCCTTGGCCGGCGCATTGCGGAATCCTCCAAAGTGGAGGCCGCCTAAGACATGAATATGAAAGACCCGGCAGCGCTGGCAGGCGCAAACCGGGTCCGGAATTCGATCATTGCGGCGATCAATCCGGACCTTAATCCTCAGACCCAAGTTTTGCAATATCTCCGTCGCCGCTTCGGCGTCACGCCGGAGGTTGCCGCGACCCTCGCCGCGCTCGCCGGCCTCGGACCTCGCGAGGCCCGGCAATGAATCGCCAACGTCTCCCAAATCGCCGGGCCCATGAAATCCGAGAATTCGATTTTCGCGGCCTGCGCTATTCCGCTGGATTCGGACGCTTTGAAAATGGCGACCTCGCCGAAGTTTTCATTGAATGCAGCAAGGGCCAGTCACACAGCGCCGCTGACGCCCGCGACGCCGCCGTCTGCCTATCCATAAGCCTTCAACATGGAGTTGCGCCAGAAACCGTCCGCGCCGCCGTCCTTCGTGACAGCCAAGGGGCGCCGTCTGGAATTGTCGGCGCGGTCCTCGACCTCATCGCCGGGGAGGTCGCAAGATGAACGTCAACCGCTTCATCGGAATCGATCCGGGCGTTAATGGCGCCATTGTCGAAATATCGGCGCAAGGCGAAATTCTCCAAATTCACGACATGCCGACGCTTCAGGACGGCGCAAAAAATCGCCGGGCGATCAACGCGCCGCTGCTCGCCGCCATCATATTCAAGAGCCACGCAACCAAGGCCTATTGCGAATTGGTCGGGCCACGGCCCGGCGAGGGCGCTGTTGGCGCCTTCGGCTTTGGCCGGTCCCGTGGCGTCATCGAAGGAGTGCTCGCCGCCTGCGGCGTTCCCGTGACGATGGTAGCGCCGCCGGTCTGGAAACGCGCGGCAGGCATCGCCGCCGGAAAAGAAAACAAGGATTCCGCCCGCGCTGTCGCAATCGCCCGATGGCCGGGCCAAGCCGAGCTTTTCGCCCGCAAAATGGATATCGACCGAGCCGAGGCGGCATTGATTGCCATCGCCGGCATGATGCGGGAGGGCGGCAAATGAGCGACGCCCTTCCACAGATGGCCTTCAACGAGGACGACATTCTTGCGGCTTGGCGCGAGAACTATTCGCAAATTCGCCAGACCGGATTCGATTGGCTCATGTCGGCGGGCGTTCCGCCATTGGCCCTCACCCGCGATCCTGCTCCGTTCGATGGCTTCCCGGTGACAGCGGCCCAAGTCGAATTTTTGGACAAGGGCTTTGAATTCACGACCTATCTGCGTGATCCTCAGCGCCCGCAACGGGCGCTGATTATTTTGGCGAGGGACATCGACGGCGAGATTGCGGATATTGCCGCCTGGACGCCGAAGACCGGCGACGTTCGGTTTTGGCTTGGACGGCTCTCAATGCTCGGCGAAAACAACATCCTCGCCCCGCGCTTCGACGAACCGTTGCCCGTCCATGAAACGGCGCTCGATTGGCTGAAGGCGGACCGGCGCGGCGTCTTCATTGCCGATCCGGCGCGGGCGGCGGCCAATCTGGAAGGCCATTCTCTGCTTGCCGAAAACCTCAATTTCGCGGGCCAACTGAAAAAGGCGCTCACCCGCCCCGCTCCGCCGATCTTCGTCAAAAGAGAAGAGCGGAGGGCCGCCGCATGAGACATGCCGACCCGATAGATTATGATTCTTACGATCCACCCGGCGATCCGGCGAGGCGGACCTTGCCGCCGATCACCAAGGCGATGCGCGCCAACCTCCTCGTTTCATCTTGGGTGAAACGCAAACTGCCGCCGCGTGACTTCCTGCTTGGCGATCTTCTTTGCACAACGTCCCGCTGGCTCATCTTCGGCGAAACGGGCGTCGGAAAAACCCTCGTCTCGCTGGAAATGGCGGGCGCTATCGCGGCCGGGCAATCCTTCCTGAAATGGGAAGGGCGCCGGCCCGCGCGCGTCATCTATCTCGACGGGGAAATGCCAATCGAGACTTTCAAAGAGCGCATGGAATTGGTCGCCAAGCGCTACGGCGAGGATATCGCCCTTTATGGATACAACCGGGATGACCTCGGCGACGAGGAAATGCCGCCACTCAATACGGAGGCGGGCCAAGCCTGGCTCTTGCGCGAGATCGAGGCCATCAAGCCGGACATCATCTTTTTCGACAGCATCATGTGTCTGCTCGGCGGAAACATGAGCGAAGAGGATTCCTGGGCGCCAGTGAAAATGCTCGCGCGCCAGATCACCGGACGCCGCATCGCGCAAGTCTGGCTTCACCATACCGGCCACGACGCAACGAAAGGCTACGGAACCAAAACCCGCGAATGGGAAATGGACACTGTTTTGTCCTTGTCGAAGGTTGACCGGGACGACGACGATTCAGCTATCCGGACGGAATTCAAAAAGAACCGCCTCCGTACGCCGGCCAATGCGGCGCAATTCGCCCCGCTCACCATCAAGCGCGGCGAGGATGATTGGAGCGTCGAGGCTGCAACGAGGACGGCAACGGGGAAGGAAAAAGGCGAAGTCGCAACCATTCGCGGGGAATTCGTCAAAACCTATGATCGCCTCGCCGACGCCGTGACGGCATCGCCAGGGGGATTTAATGGCGCCAAAGTCAAAAAGATTTCGGTCGACGCCATCCGGGACGAACTCCGGAGCCGGGGCCTGCTCGAAACGAACGACAATGGCGCCATTATGCCGACAAGCCGAACAAACCTTCGCCGAGCAAAAACAGCCCTAATCGCAGCCGGGACGATGATCGAAAATGAAGGGATGATCTGGAAGCCGTGACAGCCAAATCGCCGCGCGTTTCACGTTTCACGTTTCACCCTTATAGGGAAAGGGTGAAACGCAACGCAAAATGAACGGGCCGTTTCACTGAAACGCGATGAAACGCAGGTGAAACGCAATCTGAAACGCAGGCGCGATTGATCTGGCCTTTGAGTGGAGAAAAAGACGCCTGCCGTCCTTTGCTCGCGCGACGAAAAAAGTTTTCGCTTGACCTTAACCATAAAGCCAAACAGGGCAGCGAGCCGATCCCGTCCAGATCATCGCCAAGGGCTTCGCCACGGGCGGCGGCGCGCTCTACCGTGCGCTTGTCCTTTCCCGTCGTGTTTGCTGTATTTTCAGCAAACGACAATTTGTCGCTTGCTAATCCTTGACGAGCATTGCCTCCGGCGGCGCGGCGGATAGTGCTTTCGTCCTTGCCGGTTGCGGCAGATGTCGCGGCGGTAAATCGTTCGGATCGAGTGTGCAAATTGCCTACTTGATCGCTCTTGCGGTCGCCGCCGTGTTTCGTCTCCGGGTGCAGCGTCTCATAAATCGCCTTTCGGCGAAAAACCGCCGACGCCTCTTGCGCTGGCGTCAGGTTCGCTCGGATCAAGTTTTCGTCAATCTCCGCAAGCCCGCCAAATTTTCATTGACTGCTAAGCCAAAAAGCACCATAACGTTTGTGTCAACGACGGTGGAGCAAAACGTTATGGCTTCCGGATCATTCATCGCCTACTATCGCGTTTCGACTGAGCGGCAGGGCCGGAGCGGTCTTGGCCTTGAAGCGCAGCAAGAATCTGTCCGGTCCTATCTCAACGGCGGAAACTGGCGTTTGGTTTCCGAAGTTATCGAGGTCGAAAGCGGCAAGCGTTCAGATCGCCCGAAATTGGCGGAGGCGCTTCGTCTTTGCCGCCTTCACGGCGCCACGCTGATCATTGCGAAGCTTGACCGGCTGGCGCGCAACGTCGCCTTTGTGTCGTCACTGATGGAAAGCGGCGTCGAGTTCACGGCGGTTGATTTTCCGCAGGCGAATCGGCTGACGGTTCACATTCTCGCCGCCGTCGCCGAGCATGAAGCCAAGATGATCAGCGAGCGGACTAAAGCCGCTTTGCAGGCCGCCAAGGCGCGCGGAAAGGTTCTAGGCGGCTATCGTGGCGTCAATCCCGACGAGGCGGCGCGCAATGCCTCCGCATCGATCCGCCAAGCCTCTGCAAAAGCTCGCGCCGCTGATCTGGCGCCGGTGATCACTCAATTGCAGGCCGATGGCGTCTCGACGCTTGGCGCAATAGCAAAGGCATTGACCGAGCGCGGCATTCCGACCGCTCGCGGCGAGGCGAATTGGTCGCCGATGCAAGTTTCGCGCGTCCTGTCGATGATCTGAGTAATGGTTACAACTTTCACAAAGATGTTATTGAGACATATTGAGACACAACTAGACATGACAAAAACACAACTATTTTAAGCCTTTACATATCAAAATTTTTCAATAGCGTATTCTCACGCGATGTTTCTTCGCGCCTGAGAAACGAGCCGAACGAATGCCGAAGGGCTATCCAAAAAACGGACAAAGACGGAAGCAATCGCCGCTTAATCGCTGCGCTGTTTGCCGTCATGCGGACCGGCCCCGGATCGAAGCGCTGCATTGCGCTGGCGTGACGCTTGACAGACTTTCCGAGCGTTTTGGCCTGCAACGCGACGCGATTTGGCGTCACATGGGCCGGCATGTCACAGACGAGCGCAAGGCCGGCTATCTGATCGGCCCGGCCAAGATCGCCGAACTCGCCGACATCGCCGCCGAAGAATCGCAATCGGTTCTCGATTATTACGGCATTCTGCGGAGCGCGCTGTTTTTCCAGTTAGACAAGCTCGCCGCGAAGAACGACGCGGCGGGCGTGGCCATGCTGGCGGGTCGGCTGACGGACGTTCTCGGCGCCATCGGGAAGATCACGGGCCAAATCTCGACGTTCGCAAACAGCACGATTATCAACGTGCAAAACAATGTCCAGATTTTGAATTCGCCGCCGTTCGCTGATCTTCAAGCCGGCCTGTTGCGCGTCTGTGTCGCGCATCCCGAAGCGCGGCGCGATATCATCGCGTTGTTCCGCGACCTCGACGGCAAGTATGGCGCGGCCCCTCCCGGCCATGTCCCTGCGGCGCTCGCCGCTCCATCGCGAGGCGTCGCCAATGGATGACCAAAGCATCTTCGCGCGACTGGCGATGGCTCTTGATGACGACTGGACGACGAAGGCGCGGCCCGAACAGCTTGCGCCTCCCGGCGATTGGACGATCTGGCTCATTCTAGCGGGCCGTGGATTCGGCAAGACGCGCGCCGGGGCTGAGTGGGTCCGGGGCTTGGCGGAGGCCGGCACGGTCCACCGTATCGCATTGGTGGGGCCAACCGCCGCCGACGTTCGCGATACGATGGTCGAGGGCGAAAGCGGCATTCTCAACATTTGCCCAGACTGGAATCGTCCGGTCTATGAACCGTCAAAGCGCCGGCTGACTTGGCCGAACAACTGCATTGCCACGATGTTTTCGAGCGAAGAACCGGAGCGCCTGCGCGGGCCGCAGTTCGGCGCGGCTTGGTGCGATGAGATTGCCGCCTGGAATAACATTCAATCGACATGGGACATGCTGCAATTTGGCCTACGCCTAGGCCAGAGGCCCCGCGCTGCGATCACGACGACGCCGAGGCCGTCAAGGCTGCTGAAGGACTTGATCCGGCGCGAGGGCGAAGACGTGGCGATCACACGCGGCTCGACCTATGACAACCGCGCCAATCTGGCCCCGTCGTTTTTCTCGCAAATCGTCTCCCGGTTCGAAGGGACGCGGCTTGGCCGGCAGGAATTGAACGCGGAACTTTTGAGCGATACGCCCGGCGCTCTTTGGCAAATGGACTGGCTCGACCGCGACCGCGTTTCGCAGGCCCCGGAGGAATTGAAGCGCATTGTCGTCGCCATCGATCCCGCCGTGAGCACAAACGAAAATTCCGACGAGACGGGAATCGTTGTCGCCGGCATGGACGGACGCGGGCATTGCTATGTCTTGGAGGATTTGAGCGGCAAATATGCGCCGCACGAATGGGCGCGGCGCGCCGTCGAAGCCTTCGACCGTCACAAGGCGGATAGGATCATCGGCGAGGTGAATCAGGGCGGCGCGATGGTCGAAAGCACCTTGCGGACCGTGAGCCGGAACGTTCCCTACAAAGCGGTTCACGCCAGCCGGGGCAAGGTGACGCGCGCCGAGCCTGTAAGCGCCTTCTACGAAAAAGGCATGGTCCACCATGTCGGCGGCGCAATGACCGTCCTCGAAGATCAGATGACAAGTTTCACGAGCGATTTTGACCGCTCGCGGATGGGCTATTCGCCCGACCGCGTTGACGCCCTTGTCTGGGCTCTAACGGAATTCCTGCCGGGCCTCCAACATACATCAAGCGTAGTGCCATTTTGGCAAATTTTTAAAGGATAACCCTATGACGCTGAATGAACTTCTCTCCAACCGCGCACTTGCCGGCCCACTAAAACGCGCTGGCGTCATTGAAATCGAAAACATCGAAAGGACTGCACTATGACACAAATCAAAGCACAGGCAATTGTTGCCAGACTTTCTCCTCGCCTCCCTTCAGACGTTCTCGACGACGTTCGCGCCGCCTACGGCATTTCCGAAACCGTCAGGCAAAAGGCGGACGATATCCGCTCCAATCCGCGATTTTCCGACGAAGGGAAGCGCGAACAAATTTTGGCGATGCTTGGCCGAGGCCCGCTCGCGCACCATCGGCAAATCGCCGACAAAATCGCCGCGCGGATTGCCGAACTTGAAGCCGAACGCGCGAAATTTATCATCGCCCCGGATCGGACGGACCTTTTCGGCGAAATGCAGCGCGCCGAGGCCCGCGCGTGGCTGCGGACCCTGCCGGAAATCGAGCGCATCCGCGTTGCTCTCGAATCGAAAGAGCCGACCATTCGGCAGGCTATCGCCATGGCGCCGGCGGCGCTGAGCGGCGTAAAAGATGAAATCAAAACGCAGGTTTACGACCGCCTGCTTGCCGAAAAATTCGGCGTCAAGGTCGAAAATAACGCGGCATTGATCGAGGGATATTCCGACGTGGCGACGGCGGTCGCGGAGGCCGGAAACGACATTCGCAGGGCGGCCGGAATTTCGGATAGAGACTTCGCTGCTCTGAGGGCGGCGTGATGCGGCTGCGGCGCTCGCCGGTGGATGCCGGTTGCAAATGTTGCGGATGCAGCAAGAGCGCCTGCGCGCGGGCCGGAACTAGAGCAATCCCCGGCTAACCTGACGCATATCCGTCGTGAGCGAGATAATTTGCGCATTCTTGGGGTGTGAACTCGTCAAGAACGACGCCAATCCGGTCCCACAGTTTATCGACCGTTCGCTCCTTGGCCTTGCGCAGCA
>NZ_CAIUXT010000022.1 GCF_903903185.1 uncultured Rhodoblastus sp. | reverse complement strand
TCCAATCCAGCCCTTCGACCAGCGTCATGACTTGCGCGTAACTCAGACGGATCTCGTGGCTTCCCGCAGTCGGCCAGCAGAAATGCGACTGTTCGAGACGCTTCGCGAAAAGACACAGACCTGACCCGTCCCACCAGACAATTTTGATTTTATCGGCTCGTTTCGCCCGGAAAACATACAAAGAACCGTCGAATGGATCCGCCCCGGCGTCCCGAACCAGGGAAACCAGTCCTTCCGGACCCTTGCGAAAATCCACAGCCGCCGCCCGCAACAGCACCCGTGCGCCTTGCGGGATCATGCCTCGCGCACCGCGCGCAGCAGACGGCGAAGGTCGGCTTCCAGAATGTCGGCGTTCACCCGCACCACCGCCCCGCCGATCTCGATCTCCACGCGCTGCCGCGTCTTGGCCGCACGCGCTCCGCCGCCGCCTGGCGCTCGACCTTCTCCGCTCGCAGAGCCGCGGCGCGCCGCCACCCGAAAAGCTGCGACGGCGCGATATCCAGCGAACGCGCCAGCGCCGAGATATTCGCCCCTGGCTCCAGCGACGCCGCGATCGCTCGGTCCTTGAAGTCGTCGGACCAGCGCCGGCGTTCGCCAACCGGCGCTCCATCGAACCGTTCGGCTCGGACCTCTATGAACTGGTTCGTGTTGGTTCTGCGCATAGGCCTAAACATAGATGTTGCTATCCATGTCCGATCATTAGCAAACGCGCGCTCCGTGCCGCCATAATGGCGCCGGGTGTACGCTTACTATACAACTGCAGTCGCTCGTTTTGAGGTTCTCCATTCACAGATTCAGAGACCAATGCCCAGCGTTCCCGAGGGACCAGCGAACGCACTGCTGCGATGCCCGATGGGCAGGCACCGTAAGTCCCACTCACGCGGTCTGAACGTCAGCCTTTATCGCGAACTGCCGGGCGAGCCCTTCAATCGTCATGTTCTCAGCGATGGCATCGTGAGGAATGATGACATAGGTCCACGGCTTGCCTTCATAGCTGGCAGCATGTTCCGTCGCGCGTCGGCACCACTCCACTGCAACATCCTGTTTCGCGATCACGTCCTGCGCAGCCATCTGGTTCGAAGCCTTGGGCTCCATCATGAAAATGCGCGTCTCCGTCTCGGCGACGAAATCCGGCTGGTATTCCAGATCCTCAATGCCGATGCGATAGAAAAGCTGAAACTGACCCTTCGCGGGCTTGAACCATTTTAGCGATTCTCGCTCCAGGACCACGGCAAGCTTTCGCTCGGCATCCGACTGGAATTTCTGCGTCGGGTAGAGGCAGCGAGAGAATCCGCCGAACAGGTATCGCGACATATTGCTCTTGTCCGACGGCGAGATGCGGAAATCGAGCGGCACTTCGTCAGCAGCGGCCGTGTAGGCGCTGTTACGAAGCTCAGTGAACCCTCGCGTGATCACGACGTCGTACGCGACCTGCGTGTCCTGCCAGAAGTGCTTCTGCATCTGGACATGGACGAAGCTGGCTATCTCCTTCTGATGGAGCCGCAGCACCTTCCGCGCATCTTCTTCGGAAAGGTATGACAAAAAGTGACGGATGACCTGCTCGGCCAAGTCATAGAGAAGATCTGCGTGTTCGTCGTAGGCTACGTCGTCGAAGTCGATGAGGCCGCTGACCACATAGTCTTCAAGACGCTGTTCATCGATCGTCCCAGCACCCACGCCGATCCGATCGATTTGGCCAGTCAGCAGATGGGCCGCCCAGAGGGTTTCATTCGGCGCCTCATACCTCATACGAGCGAGATCAAGGGTGAACGGCCGGAACCCCGACTTTACCTCGCCCTTTGGAACGACGAGGATACGCGGGATGTCGATCGTCTGCTGGACGACGATTTCGGCGGTCTTTGCAACGATAGCAGCCAGATCGGGCTGGGTTGCAATTCCCTCGAGCTCCATCTGCGCAGGGCGGTATTGGCTCTCGACCTCGCGGAGCAGTGCCGCCTGAACCTCTGGCCTTTGCAGATGGCCGACGCTCGGCAACCGAGACGGCTGCGTCTCGAACTTCCGGATAACGTCGTATGCGATCTTGGCGATCTTCTGTTCATCGGCGTTGAAAACCGACTGCGCCTCGTGGAAGCTGCTGGCCGCAGAAGGCGCGGCACCGTCAGACTGAATCCCCAGTTTCGACGCCAGCTGCGGTTGGGAGACGACGGTGACGGTCTTCTGCTGAAGCTGTTCGTTCGAGAGGATCACCTGCTGCAACCGGATTGCCGAGTCAGGCTTCTTCGCCTCGTCGACGATTTCCTGGAAGCGATCGTGCGCCACGATGTTCAGCCGGTCCACGGCCGTCACGCCCGTGCGCTTGCCATAGGGCAGTCGAAGGCCACGCCCGATCGACTGCTCGATGAGCGTGCGGGCATTTGCGGCGCGCAACGGCACGATCGTGTAGAGGTTGGTGACATCCCAGCCTTCCTTGAGCATGTTGACGTGGATCACGATCTCCGTCGGCTCGTCGGTATGCTCAACCTTGAGCAGACGTTCGATCGTCTCCTCCTCCTTCACGCTGGAATCGACCTGGATGACCTTTTCCTTGTAGCGGCCTTCAAAAAAGCTGTCGGATTTGATGAGCTGCATCAGCTCGGCGGCATGTGTCGTGTCGCGGGCAATGACCAGCATGAACGGCTTGACGATGCATTCGCCAACTTGGCGCGCATAGGTTTCTAGATCAACCTTGACGCTCTCGTGCAGGCGCACCCCGTCTTCGAGCTTGATCTGCTGGATTGACTCTGGCGATTTTCCGATCGGGGAGAAGTTCTCCCGCGTGACGACCGCCGGCTCCTTCACGAACCCATCGGCCATCGCCTTCCCAAGTGGATAGTCGAAGATGACGTTCTGAAACGGGACCGGCCCGCGCGATGTCTCGACGAAGGGCGTGGCCGTCAGTTCGAGGCCGATGACCGGCTTCAGCTCATTGATGGCGCGGATGCCCGCCGAAGCGCGATAGCGGTGGGATTCGTCCATGATCAGTACGAGGTCGTCGAGACCGGCGAGATACTCGAAGTAGCTCTCGCCGATTTCCTCCTTGAAGCTACGGATTTTGGGCGACCGCCCGCCGCGGACCTCGGAGTTGATCTTCGAGATGTTAAAAATATTGATCGTTACCGGGAACAGATTGCCGCCGCTCGCAATCTGCCGCTCATAGTTCTCGCCTGTGGTGATGACCGGCGGGGAGATGGCAAATTCGGAAATGCCCTTCAGGACGTACTTCGGCGTGTTCTGCGTGAAATCGGTGATGAGCTTGTTGTAGATCGTCAGGTTCGGGGCCAGCACGAAGAAGTTGTTCAGCCCGTGCGCAAGATGCAGGTAGGCGATGAACGCGCCCATCAGGCGGGTCTTGCCGACACCGGTGGCCAGCGCGAAACAGAGGCTTGGAAATTCACGTTCGAAATCGGCGACGGTTGGGAATTCACTACGAATGGCGGCCAGCGCAGCGTCCAAGTCGCCCCCCTTCTTCGGAGGGACAATCTCAGAAACCCGGTCGAGAATTTCGAGCGAGCGCCGCTGCGGCGGTCGCAGGCTCAGGCGTCCGGCGATAGCGTTGACATGGCGGTTCATGACTTACCTCCCTCAATACCAAACATGTCTGTCTGGCGCTGCGAGGTATGGGCCTCTGGGTCGACCCTCAATCGCATGTCCAGCGTGGGCTTCGGGAGGTTCTCTACATTTAGGCTATAATCGTCGTGACCCCATTCGCAGCGATTCTTGACGTGATTAGGAATCTTTTTGACCGTCAGGTTCGGAAATGCAGCCGGACTGCCCCGAAATGATGAGCAAAGCACAAGGAGTGAGCGATCAGACCCAACCTCATCGCTCAAAAGAGATAGCTGCTCTTGAGAGAACGACTGAGTCGTAACATAGATAAAATCGCGCTCGGTCGAAGCGCCGTGCTGCCAATATACACTATCGCTTGGAGCGTAGGTAAAGCCCTCCAACTTGCAAAGCGCCTCCGCCAGCATTTCGGCATTATAAGCCTTGCTGATTACATCACGACCATAGCGGTCAGTTTCAAGAAGGGATGGCGCCAGCTTAAAATAGCGAAGGCCACCACCGCCTAACCAATTGCAGGCCTTTGAAACTCCACTTGTATCGGACCCCTCGATGACCCGTTGAAGCCTTGGCAGAATATGCGTGTTACAGTGGTCCCTGAGTTCAATCATTATCCAACGGCGACCCATTTTGTGAGCTGTTGCGCCCGTTGTTCCGGATCCCGCAAATGAGTCTAGAACCCAATCACCTCGCTCGGTGCTCAGTTCAAGGCAGCGCTTGATGAGCATCTCGGGCTTCTTACCCTTGGGAAAATCAACCCCACCCTCATTGTGAAGGTTGTTTGACAGCAAATCGTCCCAAATACTTGTGAGCGGCTCTCCTGCAATCAGCTCACCGTCTATCTCTTTCAATTTATCTGCATAAAATAATATCCTTTCGCCTCTCGTGAAATACATCGGCGAATATCCACTCCGGTTCAATAGTTGGACCTCAGATGGTGCGCTTTTTGAGACGTCGATTAAGTTGCGTGCATCCTGACTAACCGCATTATAATCGGGGCGCGCTAGACGGATAACCCTCTTCGGGTTTCGGTGGACAAATTCTGACAACTTTACTTCGTATTCGTCACCAAGCTCCTTCTTTATGCCCTTCTCAGGAAGGCCCATGCTGGTAGCAAATGCAGCACTCAGGGTAACGAATCGCCACTTTCGGAAATCATCCTCCGAATTGATAATATATTGTCCATATCGTTTGTCGCGCTCCGCGCGCGCGGTGTAGATTCGCCTTGGCGACCAAGAGCTCTTATCCTTCGCATAAATCAAAATGAAATTTGAAGTGCTGACGACCCCAGGATTGATGGCCTTGTGTCCAGTCGCGGCCCCCTGCTTGAAAGTGACGATCGAAATCCGATTTTGGCGACCGAATATTTCGTCAAGAACCACGAGCAAATATCCGAGCTCATTATCATCTATGTGAACGAATAGAGTGCCATCTGTAGAAATTAAGCGATGCAATATCTCAAGCCGATCCCGAATCAGGTTCAGCCATGTCGAGTGCTCTAACCCATCCTCGTAATATTCGAACGCCTGTTGTGTATTGAATGGTGGATCGATGTAGGCGCACTTCACCTTGCCCGAGAATTCCTGCTCCAGTGCCTTCAGCGCAAGGAGATTGTCCCCAAAGATCAGCCGGTTATCGAAAATATCGTCGTCGGTAACGCGCGTGCTCGCATGGAAAGACAATGCGGGCTCCTCAAGCAGAATGCGAGGTTCTAGCTGCGGTCTATTTTCTTTGCCCACCCATGTGAGCTCAAGCTTCTGTTTTCTGGTCATGGTGCATCCGCATTGGGTTGCCCTGGGGCGTTTGATGGCGGGGCAGTTGCCGCCGCTGCGCGAGCGGCGGCGGCCTGCTCAGCCAGCCGATCGAGAACGGCATCAGCGAGCGGTTGGGAATCGGTCAAATTGCGGAAGATCGAAAGGTAGCCCTTGAACGTCTGCTGGGGAACCGATTGGGCGTAGATCAATTCCGCAAGTTCGTTGGTCTGTAGCGAAATCAGCCGCTCATCATCCAACGAGATTGCGATTTGCTGCCGGCGCATGACCTCTGGCAGGCGGTGCGCGATAAACGCCATCACGAAGTACCGACCATGCCGGAAGAACATACGGCGATAGTAAATCCCTTCTGATCGCTCGCTGGCTGCTAGGATTTGATCAACCAAACTGTAGATGCGGACAAGCCTGCATGCACGCAGACCGGAAAGCGTCGAAGGGAAGATTTGTCCGTAGATTGTTCCGTCCTGCTCCCAGAGCCGGCCGATTTCCTTTTTGGCGGTGACTACAAAGTCTATCGCGTTATGTGCCGAACGAGAGCGTGCCCTGCTGTGCGCGACCGGAAAGGATAGGCAGGCGAGTGCGACCGCAGCATCTTCGAGGGTGAAGGCATCATCGCGTCGCGCTCGTGCTTCCGCGGAAGGGCGGTAGTGGTACTTGATACCGACGACTGCAAGCTCCTGCCGCAGGCGCTCCTGATTCGGATCAAGAGCGGCGAAATAGACCCCGCGTACTTCGTTCTGGTGATTGCGTGCCCGCGTGATTTTGACGCCCAGATCGTCCACGGCGGTGCCGATTTCGATCACTGTGATCAGTAGTTTAGCGTCCGGCGAGATGGCACCCGAGAGCGATGCCGTGGTGATGGAGCCGGCAGTCTGAGCACCGTTGACGATGGAAACCTTCTTTAGTCCGAAAACGCATCGGTCACTGTTGCCAACTGCTGGCGTGATTCTTTCCGCGACGGCGGTGATGCCATTGTTCAAATAGAAGAATTCGCCGGGTCTACGACGAACGGTATCCTCAATGGCGGCATTTACGCCGATCGAGCCTAGGTAGAATCTTATGTTGCGCTCAAAGAGCGCTGTGCCATGTGTACCGACCAGACGCGCAAGTTCTTCGCCGCTAATCTGTCCATAGATCGCTTTTCGCGGAGTCCTGATCGACGCCCAATTTTCAAGCGTGATGTCGACGTCGATGGTATTCGGCGCTTGCTCGGCCACGAGCCAGTCATAGGTGCGCGATAGGCCCACAATCTCCAGACTCATGCGTTCAGTAAGCCTGTTGGTATCCGCAATCAACGCCGTGAGATCGTCACGCGCATGGCGATCCAAGGTCTCTCCCAGGAACGTCAGAACGAGACAAATTTTCACCCCAGGCGTGTCGAGAGCTTCCTCGACCTCATCGAGACGATCGAGGATCGCCGAATTGAACCCATCGAACCGTCGCTCGATCAGCGCCTTCACACCATTCGTGAATTTGAGGGTCTCGCCCTGATCTGGCCCCGCGCCCTGCGGATTTGCAGGATCACGCGGGCGCTTAAACTTCGACTGAACGACGATCAGTCGGTTTCCGACGCGGTCATACATCAATGCATCGATGCCGCCGTCATTTCCGCCATCGACCAACGACCCGACCCCGATCGCATCTTCGGCCGCGCACAATCCGCAGATGGCGTAGGCGGCAAAGGAACGTGAACATCGATCGATATCGTGTTGCGCTTCGGTCCAGTTCTGGGTGCGCATTGGCACCAGCGGAAAAAATCTGCGCCGTAGCGCGTCTTCGATGTGGCTGAGTTTCTCTGCAGGTGTGGGCATCGGCTCAGACCAACGACCAGCGAATCGTGAATAATGAGGTTATGTCGGTCTTGTGCTCCAGCTTCGCTTCGATTTGCGCGATGAGCGCTGTGCGCTGCCTGTCGATTTCGTCCTGCGCCTCGAAAAGGTTGCGCCGTTTGGCGTTGCGAAGCGCCTCCAGCGATTTGATCTGCTTTTGCCCGGCGAGCTTTTCTTCTAGCGTCAACGCCGCCGTCGCGGCACGCCGCGCCTCCTTGATCTGACGATCAATTTCCTTGATCTCCCTTTCCAGGCCGACCTTCAGGTCATCCGCCCAGCCATCCAGCTTGTCCGCTTCTTCGCCGAAGAACCGCGCATTGCGTTCTGAGACGACACGCTGAATTTGGCCGGCCTCAAGGCCTAGCCGGGCGCTGAGGTCGTCGGCCAATATCGCAGGGGTTTCCACCGGGGCGCCATCATCCGCCGGTAGCGTCAGGAGGCGCATCGCCTCATCACGGCTCAAGAACACGCCGTCATCCCCGACGCCGGCCAGAAGGATGTGGTCTTCTGGCGTGTCGAGCGCCTCGATGGTCAGTGCTGAGACACTGAGCCATCCACTCCGACCACGAAATGGCTCAAGCGCGCTGATCCGTCCCACATGGTTGGTATAGTCGAAGGTGACTTGCACGGGCGTGAGCTTTCTCGCCTTTGCCCGCTCAACAACGGCTTCACCGAGGGGGTGGCTCAGCCGATAGAGATGCGCCTCGCCCGAGCGCCTGGGCAATTCATAGAGGCCGAGCGGGATATCGCGCGCGCTCGGCCATGACGGGCGAGACCGCAGTTCGAACGTGGAGATATTCCGAAATTCCGCATCCGAACCCAGTTCATGCTGCGTCAGGCGCATCAGCAGATGCTCGAAGCGGTCAAGATAGACCTTCGCGTCGTCATCGCGGATCTTCAGCTTCTCGCGAACCTCGTCATCAAAATTCTCGAGCAGCTTTTGCCGCGTCTGGCTCATCGCCTCGTTGACCTCGAGGCTCAGTTCGAGTTGCAGCTGGTCGAATGCCGATTTGATCTCGTCCGTCTGGCGGCATTTCTGGTAGATGCTCCCGATGCGCTTTTCGAAATCGACACCCGACTCAATCGCGCCGAGAACCTCGTCGCTCGCGCCGAACACGCCTTCGAAGAGTTTGAATTTCTCAGAGAGCAGCTGATAGACGCGCTTATCCGCTTCGTTCTTGCGGTTGAGGAAGTTCACGACGACGACATCGTGCTTCTGGCCATAGCGATGGCAACGGCCGATCCGCTGTTCGATACGCTGGGGATTCCAGGGCAGGTCGTAATTCACGACCAGTGAACAAAATTGGAGGTTAATGCCCTCGGCCCCGGCCTCGGTCGCGATCATGATGCGACCTTTGTCGCGGAAGTAGTCCACAAGCGCTGCTCGCATATCGGCGGTGCGGGAGCCGGAGACGCGATCCGAGCCCTGATGTTGGGCGAACCAGGCGGCGTAGATTTCTTTCGAACGTTCGTCGGTGTTGGTGCCGTTGAACAGGACAATGCCCTCGGCGTAGGGGCTGTCGGCCAACACGCGCAGGAGGTACGCTTGGGTGCGGCGGGATTCCGTGAAAATGATCGCCTTCTTGGCGGCGCCGAGCTCCTCCGCCTTGGCGAAGGCGACGCCGAGCGCTTTCAGGAGGGCCTTGCCCTTGCCGTTCTGATCGATCGAGGTGGCAAGCTTGGCAAACCCGGTCAGATCAGCGATCTCCGCCTCGATCGCTTTTCGGTCAGCGGCCGTTAGGGGTTCGAGCTTGTCATCGTCGGTCCATTCATCTTCCGTCTCATCGAGCGCCTCGTAGTCTTCAGCCAAATCCTCTTCGGCGGAGCCGAGTGCCGCG
Source organism: uncultured Rhodoblastus sp. (assembly GCF_903903185.1). Lineage (GTDB taxonomy): Bacteria > Pseudomonadota > Alphaproteobacteria > Rhizobiales > Beijerinckiaceae > Rhodoblastus. Next base: position 6,049 of record NZ_CAIUXT010000022.1, on the reverse strand, counting down.
TCATCATCGAGCTTCGATTGCAAGCGGCGCGAAATCGACGTCAACGCGCCCGCGATCGCGAATGTGGAGGACGCCAGCAGCTTGCGCAGGACCAGAGTCATGAGCGACCGCTGGCTGGCAGGGAGCGCCTGCAGATTGTTCCGCCGGAGGTATTCCGACACGAGATCGTAAAGCTTGTCCTCGCCATCCTCGGGGGTGAATTCCTCGACGATGGGATACCGGCGGGTATAGGGAACGTATGTGGTGACCTGCCGCCGCAGCGTCCGATGGCAGATCGGCTTCAGGCGCTCCCGCAGAAGATTGAACACACGGTCGGGCGCGGCGTTCGCGAATTGCTCGCGGAAGCTTTTGAGATCGCCGAACGTGTATTCGTCGATGAAGCTGACGAGGCCGAAAAGCTCCAAAAGCGAGTTTTGCAGAGGCGTCGCAGTCAAAAGCAGCTTCTGTTTCTGCGCGAGCGCCTGCTTGAGGGTGTTCGCGATGACATTCGACGGCTTGTAGACATTGCGAAGCCGGTGGGCCTCATCGATGACGACGAGATCCCACGGCGTGGCGTGAACGTCCGCCGCCTTGCTCCGCGCGAACTGGTAGGAACAGATGACGACCGTTCCATCGAGGTCCAGCGGCCGGAAATTACCGGCCTTGATGGCCTGATTGTACGACTTCGATTCCAGGATGGCGCACGGAAGGAAGAACTTCTCACTCAGTTCCTGGTGCCACTGCTTCCGCAGGTTGGACGGCGCGATAATCAGGATGCGGCGCTTTCGCTCCGCCCAACGCTGAGAGATGACAAGGCCAGCCTCGATCGTCTTTCCCAGCCCTACCTCATCGGCCAGCAGCGCTCCCTTGGACAGCGGGGAGGCAAAGGCGAACAGCGCGGCGTCGACCTGATGCGGATTGAGATCGACCTGTGCGCCCGCAACAGCGCCGGCCATGCGCTCGGCGCTGTCCGGCGCATACCGCCGTGTGAGGTCATAGGCGAAATACTTCGCCTGGCAGTCTGTCGTCATCATGGCCCGCACCCGTCGGGGTCACGTCGGTTCATCCGCGCCCCCCATCAGGTTTGTCATGGTCGCGCTGGGATAGCTTCTGCTGCTCGATCCACTGGTCGAGATCGTCGCGCTTGAAGCGCCACTGTCCGCGGACCTTGAATGCAGGAACCTCGCCGCGCTGAGCCATCGTGTACACGGTCTTGTCGGCGACCTTCAGCATCTGCGCCACTTCCGCCAGGGTCAGGATCTCATCCGGCATCAGAAGGTCTCCGAGTCGACTGAAGGGCACAGGATGCCAGAGTTCACCATCAACGGCTAGTGAGCGGTGCATGGCTCCGTGTTCGCCAGCCCCTGCTAGCAAAAAGGGTGTCCCACCAAATCGGCCGGCAATCCGGCGACTGTTAGGCCTAAGGGGAGCGAATCCGCAATGGGTTAGAACGATGGCCTGTTGATGGATAGGCGAGGGCGATCTGGTGCCCGATACCGCCAAAGCTGCGCCAGGTTATCCGGCGGTTTCCGTTCAAATGCGTTGAACGTGCTCAGATTGCCGGATGGCCCGGGCTTTCTAAGCAAAAACGGCCCCGAAGGACCGCTTTCAACCTCTTGGTTTTCTTGAGAAATTCTGGAGCGGGCGAAGGGATTCGAACCCTCGACCCCAACCTTGGCAAGGTTGTGCTCTACCCCTGAGCTACACCCGCATCCGTGGGACGACGCTTACGCATCGTTCGGGCTATATGCCGTAAACGCCTGGACATTGCAACAGGGCGCCGGCGCACATTTTTGCTAATTTGTTATTATGAAATTTTTCGAAGCATCGCCGGACAAAATTGCATAAGCGGTTGCGAAAGACGCGCGGGGCCGCCATTTTACGGCAAAGATCCGCTCCGGCGGGGACCCCCGGACGGAAAACGACAGGACGCGCAATGCCACAGGCGGAAAACAGGTTTTCTTCGCAAACTGTCGGCGCCTCGAAGGCCGCCGACCTGATCGACGTGACCTTGCAGGGCTTTCGCGCCGAAGTCATGGATGAATCGACGCGCCGGCTGGTCCTCGTCGATTTCTGGGCGCCCTGGTGCGGCCCCTGCAAGCAATTGGGCCCGGTTCTCGAAAAAATCGTCAAGGAGGCGAGCGGCAAAATCCGTCTCGCCAAGATGAATATCGACGAACATCCGCAAATCGCGCAAAAACTCGGCATCCAGTCGATCCCGGCGGTCGTCGCCTTTCGCGATGGCCAGATGGTCGATGGATTCATGGGCGCCCTGCCGGAGAGCGAGATCAAGACTTTCATCGCTCGCTGCGCCGGCCCGGCCGGCCCGGATGTCGAAGCACTTTTCGCGGAAGCTCAGGCCCTGCTCGACTCCGGCGATAACGAAGGCTCCGAAGCGGTGTTCGTCGAACTCCTTCAGGCGGAGCCGGAACACGTCGGCGCATTGGCGGGCCTCGCGCGGATCAGTCTTGCACGCGGCAATCCCGATGAGGCGAAGGCCATTCTCGACGCCATCCCGGCCAGCCAGGCGCAGGCCGCTCCGGTGGCGGCGGCGCGCGCCGCCCTCGCGCTGCAGGAGCAGGCCGGCGCGGTCGGCGATCTCGCTTATCTGCTGGCGCGCGTCGAAAATGTCCCCACCGACCTTCAGGCGCGCTATGATCTGGCCGTGGCGCTCAACGGCGCCGGCCGCCGCGACGCCGCCGCGCAGGAATTGTTGCGTATTTTCAGGCGCGACCGCGCCTGGAGCGACGACGCGGCGCGGAAGTTGCTGCTGCAATTGTTCGAAAGCTGGGGGCCGCTCGATCCGGCGACGATTTCGGCGCGTAAACAATTGTCTTCCTTGCTCTTTTCGTGATCGGACCGGCCATGGCGATGAACAAGACCTATTCCAGGGCCTCCGACCTGCCCGAGGCCATACCGGTGTTCCCGCTTGCCGGCGCGATTCTGCTTCCGGGAGGTCAATTGCCGCTGAATATTTTCGAACCGCGCTATCTCGCGATGTTCGACGACGCGATGCGCGGCGAGCGCATCATTGGCATCGTTCAGCCGGCGGGCGGCGCCGACGCCGGCCCGGGCGAGACCCCCGCCCTGCGCAATGTGGGCGCGGCAGGCCGCATCACCCAATTGTCGGAAACCGGCGACGGTCGCTATTTCGCGGTGCTGAGCGGTATCGCCCGCTTCCGACTCGTCGCCGAACTCGACGCACCTACGCCCTATCGTCAGGCGCGGGTCGATTTCGGCAGTTTCGCCGAGGATTTCGCGCCCGAGGAAACCATTTCGCCCGATCGGCGGGAAAACCTCAACGGCATCGCTTTCAACCTCGCCCAGGCGCTCAATCTCGATATCGCCCGCACCGACATCGAAGCCATGCCCGATTTCGACATGATCGCGGTTTTCGCGATGATTGGTCCGTTCAATCCGACGGAGAAACAGGCTCTGCTGGAGGCGCCCGATCTCGCGGCGCGCTCCGACCTGCTGTTGGCGCTGGCGGAAGTCGCGCTGTCGCGCGCCACCCATGCGGTCAAGCCGCTGCAATAGGATTTTACGATGAATGACTCCGCTTCCCCCGGTTCCGCCGCACCGGCCGTTTTGAAAAATTCCGCCGGAACCGCCGGCGTCGATCCGCGCCTGCTGGAAATTCTGGTCTGCCCGGTGACCAAGACAACCTTGCGGTACGACCGCGAGCGCAACGAACTGGTGTCGCTGGCGGCCCATCTCGCCTATCCGATTCGCGACGGCATTCCAATCATGCTGCCTGAAGAGGCCCGCCGCATCGAGGAATGACGCCAGCGCGCAGCCGGTTAGCGGCCAGCCCGCGACAATGGCGCGCAGTTGTGCATTCTGCCGGAGGATGCGACTATCCGCGCCCGCAAGATTGACGCGGATCCTCATTCCGGCCCATCCCATGAAGCTCATTGCCGCCATCATAAAACCCTTCAAAATCGACGATGTACGCGAAAAATTGACCGATTTGCGCATCGAGGGCATGACGATCACCGAAGCCAAGGGGTTTGGGCGCCAGAAAGGTCATTCCGAAATCTACCGCGGCGCGGAATATGTCGTGAACTTCCTGCCTAAAATGCGCGTGGAAGTCGTCGTGCGCGACGATCAGGTCGATTTGGTAATAGAAGCCTTGCTCGCCGCAACCCATACCGGCCATGTCGGGGACGGCAAGATTTTCGTTTCCCCAATCGAACGCGCGGTTCGCATTCGCACCGGAGAAACCGACAACGAGGCGATCTGAAAGCAGGACGCCTTTATGGTCGGTGGAAACTGAAAAGGCTCACGACTATCTTTAGACGACGGTCCATCTCCTGGAAATCCGCAACTTTTCGGGAACAGGCACAGGCTTGACGGCGCCGCAAAAAAGCGTTCGACTATGAACCAATTCAACCGCCGAGCCCCTTGGCCGGGGTCCAGCCATTCGGGCGACGTCGCTTTCCCTTCTGTCGGCTTGCCCAATAGCCGGGCGATTTTCCCGCCGGCGATTCTCCCAGGACTCCGGCATGACGAAAGCCATCATCGATCTTCTGGCGATTCTCGATCTCGAGAAAATCGAGGAGAATCTTTTTCGCGGCCGCAGTCCGCAGGTCGGCTGGCAGCGGGTGTTCGGCGGCCTGGTCATCGCCCAGGCGCTGGTCGCGGCGCAGCACACCGTGGAAAACCTGATCCCGCATTCCCTCCACGCCTATTTCCTGCTCGGCGGCGATCCTGGCGTGCCCATTGTCTACCAGGTCAAGCATTTGCGCGAGGGGCGCTCGTTCGCCACCCGCCGCTGCGAAGCCATCCAGCACGGCAAGGTGATTTTCTCGCTGGCCGCCTCCTTTCATAATCCCGAACCGGGGCTGGAGCACGCCACGCCGCCGCCCCCGGCGCCGGCGCCGGAAAGCCTGCCGGATGAAAACCAGTTTCTGGCGGCGCATGGCGCGCGGATGCCCGAATCGGTGCGGCGCTATTTCGAACGCGAGCGACCGATCGAATTGCGCCCGGTGGACGCAGGGCGCTATGTGTCCCGGGGCGCGCAAGAGGACCCTGTGCAGAAGGTCTGGGTGCGGACATCCGCCGCCCTGCCGGACGACCCCGCCATTCACCGGGCGGCCTTGGCCTATCTTTCCGACATGACCTTGCTCGACACGTCGCTGATCGCGCATGGCCGTTCGGTATTCGACCCCGAAATCCAGGCGGCGAGCCTCGACCATGCCCTGTGGCTGCATCGCCCTTTTCGCGCCGACGAATGGATGCTTTATGTGCAAGACAGCCCCAATGCTTTCGGCGCGTTGGGTTTCAGCCGTGGCGCCCTCTATTCGCGCAACGGCGAATTGATCGCCTCGGTGGCGCAGGAGGGTTTGATCCGCCTGCGGCGTCCTTCGGAAGTCGCTCAGGGACAGGCGTGATTAAATAACAGCCGATCTTGCCCGACGCGCGGCGTTGGGGGCCCAAATTTTGAGCAGCCGCCGTGCGGCCCTGCGGGTTTCGCCCCAATCTCTCAATAAGAGCCTTATTTTCAATAGGTTGGTTATTTGCTGGTTTCTGGCATGGTCCTTGTTAAGCACCAGAGCGCCGGCTGGCGATCCGTTCCGGCAGGCCCGCCCAGAAAGCGACCCAAGAATCGCCCCAGCAAGCGACACGAGCAGCGAGACGCCCAGGTTTTCGCATAAAAATACAGGGAACAGCAGATGAAAATCGTGATGGCTATCATTAAGCCGTTCAAGCTGGACGAGGTGCGCGACGCGCTCACCGTGGTTGGCGTGCACGGTCTGACAGTAACGGAAGTCAAAGGATACGGCCGCCAGAAAGGTCATACCGAAATCTACCGCGGCGCCGAATATGCCGTGAGCTTTCTCCCCAAGCTGAAGATCGAAGTCGCGGTCGCCGCCGAACTTGTCGAGAAGACCATCGAGGCGATTTCCTCTTCCGCCCGCACCGGCCAGATCGGCGATGGCAAGATTTTCGTCAGCCCCCTCGATCAAGCCGTCCGCATCCGCACCGGCGAGCGCGATTCCGACGCTCTTTAATTCCCCGTTCAGTCAGGAGCCAGAAATGATGTCTCTCACCCCCCGCAGGGCCGGGC
>NZ_CAIUXT010000021.1 GCF_903903185.1 uncultured Rhodoblastus sp. | reverse complement strand
TGCGATCCTCCGCATGCCTCCATGGCAACCAGACACGGCGGCGTCTTTTCAAAAAAGCGCAAAACTTCGCCTCGCCGCAGTTTTCGATTGAAAGCGACAGTCCCGTCGGCGGCGGCGCCGTGGACTTGAAAGCTTTGCTTGGCCAAATCCAAGCCGATGACACTAACCTGCTTCATGGCGCGGGTCCTCCGATCGCGGCGCTTGCAACCGCCTCGATGCTAGCAGGGAGGGGCCGTTCCACACCATCAAACCCGGCGCGGTTCAGATGTGCTTTTGCGCCGTGGCCGTCCGTTGCAGATTACCCATGGATATGTTTCCGCCGCCTTGGCGCAGGGCGATAAGCGACCGGTGGGGGAAATTCTGCGTCAGGCGCTCCTCCGCAATCCCGAAGGCGCGCTGATCGTGAGCACCAAGCGGATCGAGCGGCTGTCGCAATATGCGAAATTGCTTGAGGACAGGCCTTGATAAATGCGCCGCTGCGGCCGGCGCGTCCAATGGCGTGAAGCCGCGCAAGGGCGCGGCCGGGAAGGAACCTTGCGCGTTCCAAAGGCCTGAGGCGCGCGGCCAGGATGTTTAAAAAGACGGCCTTATCGCGTCAGCAAAATTCGGTTGCATTCGAAGAATCGCCAGAAGCGAATGGCAAAAAGCACGCCAATGGCCGATAGCTTCTGGCTTAAATTATCGAGCTTGTCGCTTCGAATGACCGTGATCCAATGAATAAAGGGCGACAGTAGAATTCCGAAGCTACGGAAATACCAAATAGCAAGACCATTCGGGACCTCCTTGGCGTCGTGATATGCTTCTTTGGAACAACGCTTCCATTTTTGCTTCAGTTCGTTCCAGTCTCGCCGCGCCGGGTGGGCGATCACGACGTCAGGACCATAATTGCAACGATAATTGGCTTCGACCGCCCGCCTTCCCCAGTCCATATCTTCCGCGACTGCGGGTCGGAATCCGCCGACCTGGTCGAAAATCTTGCGGGAGACGAACATGTTGCAGGTCGCCGAGAAACCGAGCTTCTCGATGTAGCGCTTGAAATTGAAAGCAAAAACCTTTTCGAAAGCCTCGACTCCGGTTGGATGGGCGGGGTCGGTCACCTCGACTTCAATCCGCCCGCCCACGATATCCGAGGTCGACAAGGCCACCAGGCCGCGTTCAAGCCAGGTTGCTGACGGACGGCAGTCGGAATCGGTGAAAGCGAGGAACTGCCCTCGCGATGCTTCTACCGCCACGTTCCGTGCGGGACCTGCCCCTTGGATGGGCGCATGGATGACACGGGCGAGGTTTCCGCAAACGCGCTGGACTTCTTCCAGCCCGCAACGCGAATTATTATCCGCAACCACGATTTCGAAACGCTCGCGCGGCAAAGTCTGCGCGGCGAGGAGCTGCAAACATTTGTCGAGATTGGCGAGATCATTATAGTGCGGTATAATGACAGAAATAATGGGGTTAGATTCCGCTGGCAGCGAGCAATCGTTGGTCGAATTCAGATTTTGCTCGTTCACGATAGGGTCTCGCAATTCTTATTCGCACGAGGCATATTAACCGTTGTTTTGAAACGGTCCGGCAGCGCTCGCAATCGCTCGGTTGGCGGATTTTGCGATTAGGCAGCCAGTTTTACAATCTGCATTTAGAAAAAGCAAGGCTAAACAATGCGTTTCGGGTGTTGGACGCCCGGACAGGAGGTTCCGGCGCCGAAAAAGGCGCCCGACGGAATGCAGGAATAGAACTTGGCTAGAGCGGATTCCGATCAATCTGTATCATTTCCGCAGGCGGCGAAGTAATTTGCGCATTCAGCGG
>NZ_CAIUXT010000020.1 GCF_903903185.1 uncultured Rhodoblastus sp. | reverse complement strand
ATCTGCGGCGCGGCGCGTTCCAGCCGTCCGATAAACTGATCGCGCTCCTCAAGCGCCCTTCGTAATGGTGAGCCGGATTGGCGGCGCGGACACAAGAACGCGGTCAAGCCGCCGCCAACTCCCCATTACTGGATTTGCCCATAAGGCAGGTAATGGGCGACGCCCATTACCTGCCGCAACCGCCACTGCCCCAAATGCCAGGGCGCGGCGGCGCGGCAATGGCTGGCAGAGCGACAGGCCGAGTTGCTGCCGGTTCCCTATTATCATGTCGTATTCACACTGCCTGCGTCGATCGGGGCCATGGCCTTCCAGAACAAGGCCGCGATCTACGACCTCCTGTTCAAAGCCGCCGCCGAGACGCTGATCACGATCGCCGCCGATCCCAAACATCTCGGCGCCCGCATCGGCATGACCGCCGTGCTCCACAGCTGGGGCTCGGCGATGACCCATCACCCCCATATCCACATGATCGTTCCCGGCGGCGGGCTGTCGCCGGACGGCGAACGCTGGATCGCCTGCAAGCCGGGCTTCTTCCTACCGGTGCGCGTGCTGTCGCGCCTGTTCCGCCGCCTGTTCCTCGAAGGCCTCGCCGCGCTTCATCATGCCGGTCGCCTAAGCTTTTTCGGCGATCTCGCCGCCGTCGCCGACAAGGACGCCTTCGACGCGGCGCTCGCCCCGCTGCGCCGAAGCGAATGGGTCGTCTACGCCAAGCGTCCCTTCGCCGGGCCGGAAGCCGTGCTCGCCTATCTCTCGCGCTACACCCATCGCGTGGCGATCTCCAACAGCCGCCTCCTCGGCTTCGACGACGGGAAGGTCACCTTTCGCTGGAAGGATTATCGCGTTCAGGGGAAGGCGCCCGGCAAGTCCTGGATCAAGTCCATGACGCTGCCGGCGGACGAGTTCATCCGCCGCTTTCTCACGCATGTCCTGCCCGGCGGCTTCCACCGCATTCGTCACTACGGGCTGTTCGCCAGCCAGAAACGCGCCGCCAACATCACCCGCCTGCGCGAACTCATCGCCGCCGAGGGAGCCGAAAAGCCTTCACACGATATCGGCGCGGCGAGCGACGAGCCGCAAACGACAGAACAGCGGGAAACGTCCGCGCCGGCCAATGCCTGCCCTTGCTGCGCGGGACGCATGCGCGTCATCGAGCGTTTCGCGCGCGGCGCGACGCCACGCAGCTTCAAAGCCGATTGCGCGCGACTCGACACCTCATGACCAAAATCAAAGCCCGCACTCATGCCGCCGACATTGCGTCGACGCCTAAAGGCGCCGGCCAATACAGCCTCGTCGCAGCAACATCCCTGGCGACAAAAACGGTGGCCGAAACTGATCCCGACGCGACTACAAACAACATTCCCTGCCGTCAAAACGCGCCGTGCGCATGCCTCCCGACGCTGCTTAATATCGAGACTGCGCTCACCACCCCGACGCCGCTCCACAAATCCCCATAGATCGCCGACGAAACCATCGAGGATCACCGTCCCGCGGTTTCCTCCCCTGGAGGCTTTCGGACGCCGGCCCCGCCGCTGCCCGATCCGTCGTGATGGGGCCGGCGTCCGAAACCCTTCACATTAGCTGACATAGGATTGCTGGCCGGACGAACAGTTTCATCGGCGGTAACCGGCCAATGGCGCTCCATGCCCGGGTCTGGCGTCCAACTCCCGAACGGCCGCCATCGTGGCAAAGCCGGAAGCGAATTGTTGTATGAAAACAACGCGTGTAACCGAAAACTTGTTGATTTCCAATGAGAGTTGACCCGGCAACGCAGGATATTTCCACCGAGAATTGACCCATGTTTGAACCCGCCCTGGCCGTTTTCAGCGGGGGGCTTTGGAGTGATCAACATGGAGTTATTGAGCGTTATCCGGCGCTGGGCTTTTCGGGACCAGCTTTCTATCCGAGAGATATCGCGACGGACGCACTTGTCGCGCAACACGATCCGCAAATATCTGCGGTCCGACGTCGTCGAGGTGCAATTCAAAGTTCCCGATCGGGCGAGCAAGCTCGACGCGTTCTCCGACAAATTATCTGGCTGGCTGAAGACAGAGGCGAGCAAGCCGCGCAAGCAGAAACGCACGCTCAAACAATTGCATGGCGATTTGGTCGCGCTCGGCTTCACCGGCTCCTATGGTCGAGTGGCCGCCTTCGCCCGCGACTGGAAGGCGGAGCGGAGCCGAGAGCAGCAAACCACCGGCCGCCGCGCGTTTGTTCCCTTGGTTTTCCAGCCAGGCGAAGCGTTCCAGTTCGACTGGAGCGAGGATTGGGCGATCATCGCCGGCGAGCGGACCAAGCTGCAAGTCGCGCAGTTCAAGCT
>NZ_CAIUXT010000019.1 GCF_903903185.1 uncultured Rhodoblastus sp. | reverse complement strand
GCGGGATCGTCCCCGTCGTCAACCCCGTCTGCGTCATCATCGGCGGGATGATGGCTTCATGAACAGCATGGCCGACAGTATTGATCGCCCCGGCGAGCTGCGTGCGGAACGCGCCCTGCCCTGCCGCGTCGAGACCGGCGATAGCCTGATCCAACGCCTTTGCGTTGAAGGTGACGATAATCTGCATCCGTCTCTACCCACCAAACGCAGAATGCCGCCTGTTCGAACAGGCGGCGAAATGGACGGAATTTTGTGTGTGCGCGGCACAAGGCCACCTCAAGCAGCCTTGTGGGCATAGGCCGATATCGCACTGGGCTTGGCCCTAAAGACGATCTCGACGTGTCCACTCTCAACGATAATCGGAGAAGGACGACCGAATATTTCAATCTCTACCTTGAGAACGCCTTTTCTGTCAACCGCCGTCACGATGCCCTCAAAGCCAGCGAAGGATCCTTCCTTGATCCGGATGCGGTCCTTGAGCCGTGGCAGATGCTCCGTCGTCCTGTCCTCGGGGCGGTGCGCCTTGAGCCAGTCGATCTGATCGTCCGAGACCGGAATCGGCGTTCCGCTGCCCTTGGCGCCGAGAATGTCGGCGACGCCCGTGGTCGATCGCACAGCCGCCGCCAGGTCATCGGTCATCGTGCATCGGATGAAAAAATACCGACCGAATCGCGCCGTGCGAATGTCGCGCCTTGGCTTTCCGTTGCGACCGCGCGTCGGGTCGCGCCGCACGTCGAACGGACGCCAAATCGTCAGGCCGGCGACGGCGAGGGCGAGTTGCGCCTTGTCGCCGCCGTTCTCCGTCGCCTCGATCACGAACCAGGCGCTGGAATGAGCGACGTGGGCAGTTTGTGGTCGGTCTGAAGCAGTTTCAATTTGCATCGGCGGCGTCCTTGCTGGACGTCCTGCGCGACGGATGATGCGCTGAAAATATCCATGATTTGATCGGGAGGCGTCAAGAGCCTGGCGGCATGATGCTGGACGACGCCAGGAGTTTTCAACCGCGCGCTTGCCGTCAGAGCGTGGCCCGCGTTCCGCAGCGCGGCACATTGGAGGCGTTTTCGGGTACTTCTCCATTACTAATTAAATAATTATGCTTTTCATGTCACACTGTTACCGGAAAAGCACAATTATTTAATTTACATTAGGCAGAAATAGACAACTTACCTGCCGCAATGTGCCGCAAGGGTGCGAAAAGTAAAATAAAAACAGGAGCTTATTAGCTATTTCAGGCGCGAAAAAATGTGCCGCAATGTGCCGCGCTCCTGCCGCGATGTGCCGCAAAATGCTTATTGTGTAGCTTATGCTTGCGGCACATTGCGGCACATGCGCGGCACATTGGCGCGGCAGATCGACAGGTTAAACGGCAATAAAAAAGCCGCCCAGTTGGGCGGCTTGGGTGCGTGCGACCGAGGCGATTTTCAGCCTGAACTTTCTAAAAAGCGCTAGGAACGTTTCTGCTCGATATATTGAAATAAGCATATCCAAATTCATTTTTAAGGCTTTCGTATTTAAAGCCTTTGTATAACATTGCCGCGATCATAGCTCCGTTACCGACATACCCGCCAAGATTGCCGTCTCCGCATAATTGTTCCGCACGATGCTTCAGACCATAGCTATTATGGCTTCTATTTATCGAATTTCTTGGGGACAACAAATCTGCATATTTGCAAGCAATTACAAACTCCCTCCAGCAAGCTCTAAGAGATACACGCGATTGGGCTAGATCATGGCGCTTGACGCCCTCCGGGACGTCGATGCCCCACCATCCGAGCGATGGGTGAGAAGCTAAAAGAGCGTCAATCGCTGATACGGCGTCAGATTCTGAAAGATCGATATTGGTCATTTTAGGCAACCTCTCCAACCAGGCCATCCGCCTTCGCCGGCTCTCCAGGATATTTATCGATGATCTCAGCGCCGGGGAACATGTTCTTGATGGCCGCGATGCTTTTGAAGCCTTCGCATTGGGCGAATAGCGCAGCGCACTCGTCCGGCGTGAGCCAGACGACGTCTTTTCCACGGATCTGGCGAACGCGATAAAGGCAGGCTTTCTGATCGCCGATGGCGATTCTGGTCCCGCTTCGGGCGTCGAAGCCGATCATGTAAGCATCGTCTGGCTCTCCCGAATTG
>NZ_CAIUXT010000018.1 GCF_903903185.1 uncultured Rhodoblastus sp. | reverse complement strand
TTGTGGGTAATTGAAAGCCGGCGAAGGCGTGTTGACCTCGTCGCCTGGCCACGGTATGTGGCAGCATTGACAGTCTGAAATGTCGCGGAGGACGGATGCGAAACGGTTTCGTGTTGGCAATGCTCATGTCGGTTCTAGCCTGCGGCGCCGCTCATGCTGAGGGCGCCCCCACCCAGCAGCAGGTGCAAGACTGGTGGAGGGCGAAATCCTCAGAAGCTTTGACCATCGAGGGGCCGTTGCAAGAGGTGCACCTCATGGACAAGGAGGTGGCATACATCGCTCAGGTCGGCTTCTACGAGCGGGTTCGCAATTTCATTTGGCATTCCGTTCTTGTACGACCCGCTCTGCAAGAGGTGCGTGAGCTGCCAGGGCCGATCGGCAACAAGGTCTCGGTACAAGACATCGACGGCGACGGAGTTTCGGAGGTGATCTCCGAGTCGGTCGCGTCCGGTCAGGGAGCTACCGATCGGGTTCACACAATCTTTCGACTCGATGGCTTTAGGCCGGTGGTTCTTCATGTGGCCGTCGCTGGAGACAATCTCGGAAACTGCCAAGGTGACATGGCTGCGATTGCTCGTGGCTGCAGGAAAGTGGACGTCAACTGGAGATTCGAGCAGTCATCGGACCATGGCGTGTTCCCCCCGCGTCAGAATAGTTGTCGCCCCGATAGAGACGACAATCCGGGGGTGGCGATGAAGGACGAGAGTGGCAAGGTACGGACAGGCATTCAAGGACAGAGCGGTGGCGCGGATGCTGCCGCCGGAGAGCGCGTCGGCGCAGGACGTCGGACGCGAGATCGGCGTGGGCGCCGACACGCTGGAGCGGTGGCGCAGCGAGGCGCTGTCGCAGCCTTGGCGTGAGAAGGTCTGGACGGCGGCGGCGCGGTTCGACGCCGTGTTGACGACGGCCGCGATGGACGAGAACGCCAAGGGCGCCTGGTGCCGCGCGAACGGCGTGTATCTGAAGGATCTGAACGTGTGGCGGCAGAGCGCGACGCAGGCGCTGGCCACGCCCGAAGAAGAGCGCGCGAGCCCGAAGCAGACCAAGCAGGATCGGCGGCGCATCAAGGAACTCGAACGCGACCTGCGCCGCAAGAATGCGGCGCTCGCCGAGACGACGGCACTCCTGGTGCTATCAAAAAAACTCGAGGCGATCTTCCAAAGGGGCGAGGACGAATGATCGGCCTCGAAGATCGCCGCATCGTGGCCCAGGACATCCTCAAGGCGCATTCGTCAGGCGCGCGGTTGCGCCTGGCTTGCGAGACCGCCGGCATCGACCTGCGCACCCTGCAGCGCTGGCAGGCTGGCGATGGGCTCACAACGGGCGATGGCAGGCCCGCCGCGGTGCGTCCGATACCCGCCCATGCCCTGAGCGAGGCGGAGCGCGCCGAGGTGCTGCGCGTGGCCAACGAGACGCGGTTCGCGGACGTACCACCGGCGCGCATCGTGCCCATGTTGGCCGACGAAGGCGTGTACGTCGCCAGTGAGTCCAGCTTCGCGCGCGTGCTGCGCGCGCACGGCCAGGCCGCGCGTCGTGGGCGCGCCAAGGCGCCCAAGGCGACGCGCCCGCCGACCACGCACGTCGCGACGGCGCCGCGCCAGGTCTGGTGCTGGGACATGACCTACCTGCCCGCCACCGTGGTCGGCCGATGGTTCCACCTGTACCTGATCCTCGACC
>NZ_CAIUXT010000017.1 GCF_903903185.1 uncultured Rhodoblastus sp. | reverse complement strand
GTAATCGCGCCCGCCGAACATGGCGCGCACCGCGCCGAGCGGCTCCAGCACGATCGAAGCGCCCTGGCTGGCGTGAAAGGTCGGGCCGCTCTGGCGCAGCATCGAGTCGAGGGTGGTCTCCGCCTGTTTTTGCAGGCTGGAATCGAGCGCCGTGCGCACGGTGAAGACGCGATCGCCGCCGAGCTTGCCGGAATCGGTCAAAGCCTTGATTTCATTGAAGGCCCAGTCGAGATACCAGTCGGGCGTGGTCGATTCCACGCCGCGATCGACTGGCGAGGCGGGATGGCGTCGGGCATCAGCGATCTGGTTCTCGCGCAGGTAGCCAGCGTTGACCATATTGTCGAGCACGTCGTTGGCGCGGGCGCGTGCGGCGGGAAGATTGACATGGGGCGCGAATTTGGTCGGCGCCTTGAACAGGCCTGCGAGCATGGCCGCCTGCGCCAAAGTCACATCCTTGACCGAGCGGCCGAAATAGAATTGCGCCGCCGCCTGAATGCCGAAGGCGCCGCCGCCCATATAGGCGCGGTCGAGATAGAGCTGGAGAATCTGCTTCTTGCTCAAATGGCTTTCGAGCCAAAACGACAGAAAAGCCTCGTTGATCTTGCGGGTGAGGGTGCGCTCGTTGGACAGGAACAGGTTTTTCGCCAATTGCTGGGTCAGGGTCGAGCCGCCCTGAACCACGCCGGAGGAGCGCGCGTTGACCGTCAGCGCCCGCGCCAGTCCGACCGGATCGACGCCCCAATGGTCGAAAAAGCGCCGGTCCTCGGTGGCGAGCACCGCCTGCACGATATAATCGGGATATTGGTCGAGCGTCACGGCGTCGTCGTGCAGGATGCCGCGCCGGCCGACCTCGACGCCGTAGCGGTCCTGAAAGGTCACGGCGAGATCGGCTTTCCTGAGCCAGTCGCCGGCGCCGGTCAGGCGCATCGCCGGCTGCGCCAGCACGACCATGACCAGACCGGCGAAGACCCCAAGCGTCAGCGCCTCGCAGGCGAGATCGACCGCGACGCGGGTGGCGCCGCGCACGTGAAAACGCTCCATGAAGCTCGAAAAATCGCGCCACAACTCGCCGGCGGCGGCGCCGGCGTCGTAGAGCGAGGAATCGATCCAGGAATCGAACGCCAGAAGAGCGTTGCGAATGGCGCGAAACCAGCGGGCGTTGCGGAAATCATAAGCCAAAACGCTGCCTTGCCTTCCCTGGTTCGCGCCGCGTCAATGCTCTTATACCAAGTCTCCTTAATCGCGACTCGTCGCGATTAAGGAGGTCCCTCGCTTAAGCTCGGCGTCGCGTTCGCTCCTAACCCGGACCCGGAAGCCACGACTTCCGGTTCCGGGTATCAACATCGTCCCGAAGCCCTTGACGAGCAAGACCTGTCGGCGCATCCCCGGAGGGATATTTTCACCGCGCGCGCCGATCTGGCGGCGCAAGGTCGGCGCCAGCGGGTCTTGCGCCATTTCGGAACAGGCGTCGATGAAGGATCGCGGCAAGCAGGATGGAACCGGGTCAGGAGCGGCAAAGCCGTTCTGGCGCGGCCGCAAACTGGCGGATTTTTCAAAATCGGAATGGGAGAGCCTGTGCGACGGTTGCGGGCGCTGCTGTCTGGTCAAGCTCGAGGACGAGGACACCGGCACAATCCATTTCACCGATGTCGGCTGTCGCCTGCTCGACGCCAAAAATGCGCGCTGCGCCGATTACGGCCACCGCTCGCGCCGGGTGAAGGATTGCGTGCGGCTCGATCCCGACAGCGCCGGGTCGCTGCCCTGGCTGCCGCCGACCTGTGCCTATCGCCTGATCGCCCGGGGCGAGGACTTGCCGGATTGGCATCCTTTGGTCAGCGGACGAAAAGAGAGCGTGGTCGAAGCCGGGATTTCGATTCTCGGCAGGGTCGGGCCGCTGGAAGATGAAATTTCGGTGGACGAACTGATCGAGCGCATCGTCGCCTGGCCCGGCAAGGTCCCGAAAGCCGCGAAAAAGCCGGGGCGCAAGAAGTGAAGGATTTGGCCGGCCCTTCAGCGCTCCCGTCGCACGCCTAGCCAGATCACATGGCGTGCGCCCTTGGCGCGGCCGGCGCGGACGTGAATCTGTTCAACAGCGAACCCGGCCTTGCGCAGGCGCCGGGTAAAGTCCTCGTCGGGTCCGCAAGACCAGACCGCGAAAACCCCGCCGGGTTTAAGCGCCGTTCGCACGGCGGCGAGGCCGGCTGAGTCATATAAAACATCATTGGCAACGCGCGTCAGGCCGTCCGGCCCATTGTCGACATCGAGCAAAATTGCGTCATAGGCGCCGCCCGACCGGATCATCTCCGCGACATCGCCCTCGCGGACTTTCACCCTGGAATCTTCGAGCGAGCCGGCAAAAACCTCGGCCATCGGCCCGCGCGCCCAGGCGACGACGGCGGGAACCAGTTCCGCGACTTCGATGCGCGCCGTGGAGGGCAGCGCCTTCAGCGCCGCGCGCAAGGTAAACCCCATGCCGAGGCCGCCGATCAGCATTTTTGGCGCGCCATTTTGGCCGATCTTGGCGGCGCTTAATGTGGCCAGCGCTTCTTCCGAGCCGGAAAGGCGCGAGTTCATCAACTCGTTGTCGCCGAGCATGATCGAAAATTCAGCCCCCCGCCGCTTGAGCCGCAGCTCGCCGCCGCCGGGAATGGGCGCCGTGTCGATGTGAATCCAGGGAAGCAAGCGCCGGGCCTTTCTTGTTTAAGACGCCCAGGGGTCGGAAGCAGCGTTAACGAATGGCTCCTATCGGAAAAACCTCGGCGACCCAGATCGGGAAGGGCGGATCGGGGCATGAACGAAACGGGCGCGAATCGGCTTTCCCGCCGGGTTCGCGCTCCATTCCGGTCACGCCGCCAGAGCGGACAGGATTCTGGCCCAGCTGCGCGCGCCCTTCTGGAACGACGACAGTTCGTATTTCTCGTTGGGCGAGTGGATGCGGTCGTCGTCGAGGCCGAAGCCGACCATCAGCGTGTCCATTTTCAATTCGCGCTTGAACAGGCCGACGATCGGAATCGAGCCGCCCGAGGCCGCCAGCACGGCGGGACGGCCCCATTCCGCCTCCAGCGCCCGGCTGGCGCGAAGAATCGCCTCCGAGCGGAACGGCAGCGACAGCGCCGGGCTGGCGCCATGGCTCAAAAACTCGGCCTCGCAATCGGCGGGCAGGCTCTCGCGCACATAATCGCGGAAGGTTTCGAGAATCGCCTGTGGATTCTGCTTGCCGACGAGGCGGAAGGAAAATTTGGCGCTGGCCTGGGCCGGCAGCACGGTCTTGGAGCCGGCGCCGATATAACCGCCGACGATGCCGTTGACGTCGCAGGTCGGACGCGCCCAGATCTGCTCCAGCACCGAATATTGCGCCTCTCCCGCCGGGATCGACAGGCCGACGTCGCCGAGAAAGGCTTTGGCGTCGAATTTGAGCGCCGCCCATTGCGCCTCGATCTCCTCGGGCAGTTCCGGGACGTTATCGTAAAAGCCCGGCAGCGTGATGCGACCGGTCTCGTCGTGCAGGCCGGCGATGATTTTCGCCAGCACATGGATCGGATTGACCGCCGGGCCGCCGAACATGCCCGAATGCAGGTCGCGGCTCGCGCCCCGGATGACCACTTCCTCCAGCGCCAGCCCGCGCAACATGCAGGTGATCAGCGGCGTCTCGCGATCCCACATATTGGTGTCGCAGACCAGCATCAGCCCGGCCTTGAGTTCTTTCGCATTCGCGGCGAGAAAATCCGGCAGCGAGGTCGAGCCGGATTCCTCCTCGCCCTCGAACAGAAACGTGACGTCGCACGGCAAGCCGCCATTGGCGCGGAAGGCGCGGCAGGCTTCGACCAGGGTCATCAGCTGGCCCTTGTCGTCGGCGGCGCCGCGCGCCACGATCTGGCGGCCGGTTTCGGTCTCGACGACGCGCGGGTCGAAAGGATCGCTGGTCCAGAGTTCGAGCGGATCGACCGGTTGCACGTCGTAATGGCCGTAGATCAGCACATGCGGCGCATCGGCGCGCGCCGCCTTGGCCTTGGCGACGACGATGGGATGGCCGGCGGTCGGACGCGAGGAGGCCTGGAAGCCGAGACCCTGCAATTGCGCGACCAGCCAGTCGGCGGCGCGCGCGCAGTCGGGGGCATAGGCGGGGTCGGTCGAGATGGATTTGAAACGCAAGAGTTCGAACAGGCGGTCCAGCGCGCCCTGGCGGTCGGAGTCGAGGGTCTCTAATACTTTATCGAGTTGCGACATGATGGCTCCCGCGCGAATCGTGGTCTAAATTAGCAGCGGGAACGGGACGCGTCACGCGGCCCGCACAGCGATCGAGGAAGCGCGCCATGATTGAAATTCCGCAGGGCTGGAGCGGCGACAGCCAGCGCATCGCCAAGGTTTTCAAATTCAACGCCTTCGGCGGAGCGCTCGCCTTCATGGTCGAGGTCGCGCTCTATTGCGAGCGGGTCGATCATCATCCCGAATGGAAGAATATCTACAACAAGGTCTGGGTGGAGCTGACGACCCACGACGGCGGCGGCGTCACAGCGAAAGACCTCGCGCTGGCCGCGCATATGGACGAGGTTTTCGCGCGCCAGAAAGGCTGAAACCTCCGCCGGGCCGCCGAAAATTCAAGCCGCGGAAGACATGGCGATCTTCCGCCGCGCGGCTTCGCTGGGGCCGGGCAGATAGACGGTGACCCGGGCGCCTTCGCCGGGCGCGGAATCGATGTTCAGTTCGCCGCCATGCATGGCGACCAGCGACCGCGCGATCGACAGGCCAAGCCCCGGACCCTTCATGCCATCCTGCATCAACGGCGAGCTTTGCTCGAACGGCGAGCAGACGAGGGCCAGTTCCTCGGCGCTCATGCCGCACCCGCTGTCCTCGACGATCAGTTCGTGGCCCGCGCCCCGGCTCTGGACGCGGACCTCGATGCGCCCGCCCTCGGGCGTGAATTTGAGGGCGTTCTTGAGCAATATCCCGACGATGCGGCGCAGGGCCTCGGCGTCGGCGAAAATCCGGCTGTCTCCCGGCGCGGCGAACCGAATCGCGACGTTTTTCGCCTCGGCCGGCGCGCGGAACGCGTCCACCGCCTGTTCCAGCGTCGGCGCGAGCTCGATTTCGCTGGCGCGCAGGGTGACATGACCGGCGTCGAGCCGCGACATTTCCAGAACGTCGCTGATCACGCCGTGCAGATATTGCCCCGACTGGCGGATATGGCTGGCGTAATCGACGTAGCGGGCGTTGCCGATCTCGCCGAAGAACTGCTGCTCCATGACTTCGGCGAAGCCGATGATATGGGTCAGCGGCGTGCGCAATTCATGACTCATATTGGCCAGGAAATCCGATTTGGCGCGATTGGCGCTTTCGGCGGAAGCCTTCTGCTCCAGATAGCGTTCGGCCAGTTCGGCGAGCTGCTGCGCCTGATATTCGAGGGTCTGGCGGGATTTGCGCAGGTCGGCGATGGTGGCCATCAGCCGACGCTCGCTGTCGAGCAATTGCTCCTCGTGGCGTTTCAGATTGGAAATGTCGGTGCCGACCGAGACATAGCCGCCGTCCTTGGTCCGTCTTTCGTTGATTTGCAGCCAGCGGCCGTCGGCGAGCCGCGCCTCGTAGACCCGGCCGCCGCCCTCGAGCGCGCGCCCGCCATCGGCCTGTTCGACCATGCTCTGCGAACTGGCCATGGCCTGGGCGTAAGGCGTGCCGGGGAGGGTGCAGTGCGGGGGCAGGCCATGCAACCGCTGGAATTTGGCGTTGCACAGCACCAGCCGGTTTTGCGCGTCCCACAGCACGAAGGCCTCGGAAATGCTCTCGACGGCGTCGCGCAGGCGCAGGTCGGCGGCGGCGCTGCGCTCGGCCAGACGCACCTGTTCGGAAATATCGACGGCGATGCCGACGAGATGCGGCGTTCTCGCGCGGCCTTCGTGGATCACCTGCGCCCGCGCCCTTATCCATACCCATTGGCCATGGGCGTCGCGGATGCGGAAGACGTGGTCGATGG